>SVGK01000001.1 GCA_015056395.1 Clostridiales bacterium | reverse complement strand
TATAGAGTGGTAAGATTATAACACGATATGCCCGGATTGTCAACGAAAACGGAGGCGGATCAGGGGGATCACATTTGGTCGTTCCCCCTCTTGCGCCGCATCCGCTCCGTATGGTATAATCTGAACGTATCGGAGGTGATCCCATGACAGCCGCATTACATGATCTGCTTTCTGTCATCCCGGCTCTAGACGAGGCTGAATTCACCCAGCTCGTCGACGCCGTTTTCCTGCGCATGCGCAGCCAGTACGGTACGCTCCCGCTCAGCGAAGAACAGTGGGCCGAAAAGCTGGACCACTCCATTACGCAGGCAAAGCAGGGCCAGAAGTCCGAGGCCGGCACGCTGACTGCACGGATACGATCCATATACGGCTGATGGCAGGAGCAGATCTATGCAAAAATACCACGTCTCATCGACCCGGGACGCAGATGCGGATACATTGCGCCACTATCTGTACATCAGGAACGTGCTGATGAACCCCGACGCCGCCGAAGCATATCTGGTCGACTATGACGAAACGCGGGAACTCCTTTCCAAATCGGCAGGAGCGCTGCGGATCGGGAGTCATCCATTGATGAAAGAACGCGGCCTGCGTCGTATCAACTTTGTGCGGCACGACTACTTCATGGTCTTTTACGTTGAAGCATCGGAAGCGGTCATCGTCGCCGTTGGCCATTTCGATGAGGACCTGGGGAACGTCATAAGTTGATGGCAACCGTGCTCAACGCCCATCCGGTCCATCCAAACAGACCCGCCTCCCGATACCGGGAAGCGGGTCTCCGTTTACTCATTCCTCATTACTCTTTACTCATTCTTCAGGTGATCTCCACCGTCATGCCGGGCGTGCAGTTCATGTAGATCCACTTCACGTCCTCAAGCGCCAGGCGTATGCAGCCGTGCGAGGCGTTGCGGCCCAGGTTGTGCACCGACGCGGAGGAGGGGCGCTCCTGGCCCTTGTAGCCGTACAGCAGCGAATGGAAGAAGTAGTTGCCCTGTATCTGGAACGCGTAGCGCACCCACACGGACGAGTTCGCCATGTAGTACCACTCGGAGATCGGGCCGATCGCCTGGAACGTGCCCTTGATGGTCGGCGTGCCCGCCGCGCCCGTGGTGCAGGTGAATTCCTTGACCAGCGTGTCGTAGCCCGCGCCCGTCCAGCCGTATATGTAGACCTTGTTCTTCGAGCAGCTGACCTTCGCCATATAGGGCATCACGTACTTGTCTGAGGCCACGGCGTTGCGCGAATAGATCATCCACTGCGTCTCCGTGTCGCACACGCCCGTCTCGGCCAGCCCGTTCAGGCGCTGGAAGTACTTGAGCGCGCGCACGGTGTTGTCGCCGAAGTTGCCGTCCGTGCCGGAATAGATGTAGCCTAAGTTCTTGAGCCTGCGCTGCAGGCGCTGCACATCCTCGCCGCTGTCGCCGGACTGCACCGTGCGGCCCGCGATGGCCGTGCCGCTGAACATGAAGTTGATCCAGCGCTCGGTCAGCTTGCCGTCCGTGATCACGTTCTCCATCGTGATCAGCGGTATGTCCACCTCATCGGGGATCTCGTCCTCTTGCGTGGGCTGGCTGGTCACCTCGGCCACGCGCGCCTCGACTTCCTTCTCGAAGTACTCCACGGCGGGCTCCGCCATGTACTCCATGTAGGCGCGCACGGCCTTCTTGGTGTTCTCGCCGAACACGCCGTCCGGCTGCTCGTCCAGGAAGCCGTACACGTTCAAAAGCGACTGCACCGCGTACACGCCCGTGCCGCGGGAGCCCACGTTCATGGTGCCCTCGTGCAGCTCGTCATACAGGCAGCGTATCATGGAAAGGCTCACGCCGCCCTGCGCGTAGACGTCGCGCTCGCGCGAGTAGTTCATCACCGCCTGCGCCGTGCCGTCGCCGTACACGCCGTCAGCCTCGCCCTGCAGATAGCCCAGCTTGATCAGCTCCTGCTGCAAAAACGTGATGCCGGAGCCCGACTCGCCTTCGAAGAAGATCATGGTCTCCGCGTGCGCCGCGCCCAGCGCCAGCGCAAGCAGCGCGGCCACAGCCAGTATCAGGAATATTCTTTTGGACATCGCCCTTTTATACCGCCTCTCCGCATGTCATGCATGCATGATGCCAACAGGTACATTTGACGCGCCGCGCCCTGGGAATGTTCCCGACGACAGGACGCGTTGCGCATACCCTCATGGATAAATCATATCGCCCTGCAAGGAAAAGGTCAATGCCGCGGCGGTAAAAAGAGATGGGCAACTTGCGGACAAAACTGTGACAGTCCCCGTCACGGCCGCCCGCGCCGTTTGACAGGCGCGCACGGGCTGTGCTATAATTCCTTGCATCCTTATATATCCTTTGAACGGGGTGAACGCCACTTGACCAGACAGAAGTTTCCCGAGCGGCCCGCGGGGCCCGGCGAGGTCGTGCTGGACATAAACGACATACACGCGCTGTGCCTGCGGCTGCTGGACCTCTTCACCGCATACTGCGATGCGCACGGGCTCAAATACTACCTGTGCGGCGGCACGCTGCTGGGCGCGGTGCGGCACGGCGGCTTCATACCGTGGGACGACGATCTGGACCTCTTCATGGCGCGTCCCGACTACCAAAGACTGCTTCAGCTCATGCAGCGCGGCGAGATCGCGCCGGGCACCATGTTCGCCTGCACGGAGAACGGCCGCTTCTGCCGCCCGTTCGCGCGCATATACGACCTGAGCGCGCCCGTGCAGCGCAAGAACCTGGTGCCCGCCTCGGGCCCCTACGCCTGGATCGACATACTGCCCGTGGACGGTCTGCCGGACGACCCCCGGGCGATCGAAAGGATCTATAAGCGCCGCTACAAGCTGAACCGCTACAACTTCGGCGCCTACTGGAAGTTCTGGCACGGGCCGCGCAGGCTCTACAAGATACGCCACCTGTGCGCGTGGATACCCGGCGCGCTGCTGGGCCCGAAGTTCTGGTCCGGCCGCATAGACAGGCTGGGCAAGGCGGTGCCCTACGGCTCCACGGGCAAGGTGGGCTGCGTGACCGGCGGACGCTACGGCCCCGGCGAGGCCATGCCGCTGGACGCCTATGAGAAGCCCGTGACGCTCTCGTTCGAGGGCAGGCAGCTGCCGGCCATGTCCTGCTGGCACGAATACCTGACGGGCATATTCGGCGATTACATGCAGCTGCCGCCCGAGGACGAGCGCTGGCCCCACCTGAACTACGTCACGATGAAGAAGGAAGATCACGCGAAGCTCAAGGCGCAGTTCCCGGCGCTTGAGTCGAAGCCCTGAATACCGCCATGAACATACACCGCCTGCCCCGGCTCTACCGCGCGCTGCTCATGCCCCGAAAGTGGCTTGGGCGGTGTTTCATGCGCCTTGCGCACGCAGCGGGCGTCAGGCGCACGAAGATCTTCTTTTCGAGCTTCCGCGGCCGGCAGTATTCCGACAGCCCGCGCGCCATATGCGAGCTGCTCCTGAAGCGACATCCCGACTGGGACTTCGTCTGGCAGGTCCCGCGCGGCGCGTCCGTGCCTGAGGGCGTGCGGACCGTGCGGCCGCACACGCCCCGCGCGCTGTGGGAGATCTCGACGGCCCGGGCGATCGTGGACAACTACAACCGCCCCGTCTACATGCTCAAATTCCCGGACCAGCTCTACGTGCAGACCTGGCACGGCGACCGCGGCTTCAAGAAGATGCTCAACGACCTGGACCCCTCCCCCGGCTACCCGGACGGGAAGCAGATGGACCTGGCCGTGGCCGGCAGCCGCTTCGGCGTTTCGCTCTACCGCAGCGCCTTCGGCTATGCGGGCGAGGTCATGGCGCAGGGCATACCGCGCAACGACGCGCTGGTGAACGCGACCGAGGCCGATACCGAAAGCGCACGGCGCGCGCTGGGCCTGCCCGAAGGCGCGGGCGTGCTGCTCTATGCGCCGACGTTCCGCAACGAGACCGTGGGCGGCATACAGTCCTCCGGCTTTTCGCTCGACCGCGCGCTCAACGCGCTCGAGGAAGGCACGGGCCACCCGTGGATCGCGCTGGGGCGCGCGCACGACCTGAACGCCGGCGCGGACTTCGGCACGGCGCGCTGCCGCGACGTGTCGCGCTGGCCCGAGATGACGGATCTCATGCTCGCAAGCGACCTGCTCATCACCGACTACAGCTCCTGCGCGGGCGATTTCATACTGCTCAGGCGTCCCGTGATACTCTACCAGCCCGACCGCGCGCAGTTCGCCGCCAATGACAGGCAGATGTACTTCGACATGGACGAGTGCCCGCACATGGCCGCGCTCAGCGAGGAACAGCTAATGGACATGCTCAGGCGCCTGCCCGACCTTCCGGACGTGAGCGCCCAGGTCGGCCGCTTCTACGGCATATGCGAGACCGGACGCGCCACGCAGGCCGTGTGCCGGTGGATCGAGGAAAGGGTCGCGGCGGAGGATGACGGGACGGAGAGCTGAGAAGGTTTGCATCCTGGCAGAATAAGTTGGCAAGTCACTTATTTTTGTTGGCAAGTCCATGTTTCTCTTGACATCATTCCCGTTTTTGTTTAAAATCATGTCAGAAATCAGCAGGAGGATGCCGACCCATGCGTGAAGAAGAGCTGACGCGCCTCGTCCGGAGGATACAAAAGCATCAGGCCGAATCGCAGACCGTAGAGCTGAAGGCCGCCGAGAAGGGCTTCCCCAGGCGGATCTATGATACGCTCTCCTCCTTCTCCAATCAGAACGAGGGCGGAACGATCATATTCGGCGTTTCGGAAAAAGACGGCTGCGCCGTCAACGGCGTATACGATCTGGAAGACGCGCAGAAGAAGGCCATGGAAGCATGCGATCAAATGGAGCCTAAGGTACGGGTCGTATTCACAAGCGCGGTCATCGACGGACGCCCCGTGCTTTCCGCCGAGATCCCGCCGGTCGAATACTACGATCGGCCGGTCTTTTACAAAGGTGCGGGAAGGCTGAAAGGTTCATATGTCCGCGTCGGCGATGCGGACGAGCCGATGAGCGAATACGAGATATACACCTTTGAAGCCTTCCGAAGGAGAGTACACGATGAGCTGCGTCTCGTGCCGGAAGCGCGAATGGACCTGTTCGATCAGGAGCGACTGGCAGAATACCTGCGCTCCGTAAAGAGAGAACGAAAGAACCTGGCCGCGCTGTCAGATTCGGAGATACTTGAGCTCATGGGCGTCACCGTAAACGGCGTCCCGACATTGGCCGCCGTGCTCTCCTTTTCCCGCTATCCGCAGGCATGCTTTCCCCAACTGTGCATCACGGCCGTGTCCCTCCCCGGAACAGAGATGGGCGATACGGACATGGACGGCGCCCGTTTCCTGGACAACATGAGGATCACCGGCGCGATCCCGGAAATGCTGGACGACGCCATGGATTTTGTCCGGAGGAACATGCGGACGAAGACGATCGTGTCAGCCGACGGAAAGCGCATGGACAAGGATGAATACCCCGTCATCGCCGTGCGTGAAGCCATACTGAACGCGCTGATCCACCGGGATTACAGCATGCTGACCGAAAGCACGCCCGTGAGCATCGAAATGTATCGGGATCGTTTGACGATCATCAGCAAGGGCGGTCTGTTTGGCGGCGGCTCCGTCGAACTGCTGGGAACGGGCCGGCCTGAGACGAGGAATCCCGTACTGGCAAACATCATGGAGCTGCTCAGGATCTTTGAAAACAGATATTCGGGCATCCCGACGATCCGAAAGGAACTGCAAAAGGCGAACCTTCCCGAACCAGTCTTCGACATCTCAAGGGGAACGTTCAGGATAACCTTTTACAACAGCGCCGACATCCCGCAGGACGAGATCGACAAAAGCGACATCCATAAAGCGGTGATACGCTACTGTTCGGTACCGCGGACCAGGGCAGAGCTCACCTCCTTCACCGGGAAGTCAAGGTATTACACGATGTCGCACATCGTCCAGCCCCTCGTCGAAGAGGGCCTGATACTTTTGACGATGCCGGATGTGCCCAAGAGCCCCAGCCAGAAGTATATCGCTGCGCGCTGACGCAGGCCGCGCCAAGGCGCGACCGGAAAGGAGCCCCTCCATGGACGACCTCACACGCCTCGCCCGCCTGTCCCCGCCGGCCGGTCCTGTCGAGATGGTGCTCGACACGGACACCTACAACGAAGTGGACGATCAGTTCGCCCTCTGCTACGCGCTGCTCTCGCCCGAACGCATGCACGTGCAGGCGGTGTACGCCGCGCCGTTCACGAACGCACGCTCGACAGGCCCGGAGGACGGCATGCTCAAGAGCCGCGACGAGATACTGCGCCTGCTAAACAAGCTGGACATTCCCGAAAAGCCTCCCGTGTACGAGGGGGCGCGCTGCTACATGGCGGCGGCGGACGCGCCGGTGGACAGCCCGGCGGCGCGCGACCTGATCGAACGCGCACGCGCCATGCCGAAGGGCGAATGCCTCTACGCCGTCTCCATCGCCTGCCCCGTCAACATCGCCTCGGCGATACTGATGGCGCCGGACATCGCAGACAGCATCGTGGTCGTGTGGCTTGGAGGGCAGCCGCACCATTTCCCGTACGCGAGGGAATTCAACCTTTCACAGGACATCTTCGCCACGCGCGTGCTGTTCGACTCCGGCGTGCCCCTCGTGCAGATCCCGTGCCTGGGCGTGGCGTCGCACCTGCTGACGAGCATACCCGAGATGCGCGAGGCGATCGGCGGCAAAAACGCCGTGTCGGACGCGCTGCTTGAGCTGTTCTCCGCCTACGCGGACGACCCGTTCGCGTGGAACAAGGAGATCTGGGACGTATCGACCATCGCATGGCTCAACCACGCGGACTGGCTCCCCAGCACGCTGGAGCACGCGCCGATGCTCACCGACGACGGCCACTGGGCGTTCGACAGCCGCCGCCACCTGATGCGCGTGGCGTACTTCTGCGACCGCAACGCGATATTCCGGGACCTGTACACAAAGCTTGCAAACCATTGAACATCATAAGAAAGAAGTGGACCACATGAAATTCACCCGCGGCTACTGGCTGATACGCGAGAACTTCCAGATGGACTACGCCACGCAGTGCGTGCGCGTCGAAGGTACGGACGAGAGCCTGCACGTGCTGGCGGCCTGCCGCCCCGTCAGGCAGCGCGGCGACATATTGAACGGCGCGACATTGGACGTCACGTTCACGTCGCCCATGCCGAACGTGATACGCGTGCGCGTCACGCACTTCGCGGGCAGGGCGCTGAAGACGCCCTCGTTCGCCGTGAACGAACGGCCCGCCGCATGCGTCGTCCGCGAGGACGACGCCTCCGCGTCGTTCACGTCCGGCGACCTGACCGCGCGCGTCTCCAGGGGCGAGGCCGGCTGGCATCTCGACTTCCTGAACGAGAAAGGCGAGATCATCACCTCCTCCGGCTACCACGGCATGGCGCACGCATACGACCGCGACACCGGCAAATGCTACATGTCCGACAGCCTCATGCTGGACGTGGGCGAGAACATATACGGCCTGGGCGAGCGCTTCACACCCTACGTCAAGAACGGGCAGTCCGTGGACATGTGGAACGCGGACGGCGGCACGGCTTCCGAGCTGGCGTACAAGAACATACCCTTCTACATGACGAACCGCGGCTACGGCGTGTTCGTCGAGGACACCTCCGACGTGAGCTTCGAGGTCGCCAGCGAGAAGGTCGAGCGCGTGCAGTTCTCCACCGAGGGCGAGACGCTCACCTACGACGTGATCTACGGCGGCACGCCCAAGGGCACGCTGGACCTCTACACGGCCATGACGGGCCGCCCGCCGCTGCTGCCCGCCTGGAGCTTCGGTCTGTGGCTCTCGACCTCCTTCACGACGAACTACGACGAGGGCACCGCCTCCTCGTTCATAGACGGCATGGCGGAGCGCGGCATACCGTTGTCCGTGTTCCACTTCGACTGCTTCTGGATGAAGGGCTACAACTGGTGCGACTTCGCCTGGGACCCGGACACCTTCCCGGACCCGGAGGGCATGCTCAGGCGCTATCACGAGAAGGGCCTGAAGCTGTGCTGCTGGATCAACCCCTACATCGCGCAGCAGTCGCCGCTGTTCAGGGAGGGCATGGAGCATGGCTACCTGCTCAAAAAGACGAACGGCGACGTGTGGCAGACCGACCTGTGGCAGGCAGGCATGGGCATAATCGACGTGACGAACCCGGACGCGCGCAAGTGGTACTGCGGCTATCTCAAAAAGCTGCTGGACATGGGCGTGGACTGCCTGAAGACGGATTTCGGCGAAAGGATCCCCGTGAAGGACATCGCCTATCACGACGGCTCGAGCCCGCTGCACATGCACAACTACTACACGTTCCTCTACAATCAGATGGTGTTCGAGACCATCAAGGAGGCGCGCGGCGAGGGCGAGGCGATACTGTTCGCGCGCAGCGCCACGGCAGGCTCCCAGCAGTTCCCCGTGCACTGGGGCGGCGACAACTCCGCAAGCTATGTCTCCATGGCCGAGACGCTGCGCGCGGGCCTCTCGATGAGCCACTCGGGCTTCGGCTTCTGGTCGCACGACATATCGGGCTTCGAATCGACGGCGCCCGCGGACGTGTACAAGCGGTGGGTGCAGTTCGGCATGCTGTCCTCGCACAGCCGCCTGCACGGCTCGAACAGCTACCGCGTGCCGTGGCTGTTCGACGAAGAGAGCGTGGACGTGGTGCGCGCGTTCGCGCGGCTCAAGTGCAGGCTCATGCCCTATCTCTACGCCGCGATGGTCGAGGCGCACGAGCACGGCACGCCCATGATGCGCCCCATGATGCTCGAATTCCCGCAGGATCCCGCGTGCGACACACTCGACAGGCAGTACATGTTCGGCGAGAGCCTGTTGGCCGCGCCGATCTTCAGGGCGGACGGCCGCGTGGACTACTACCTGCCGGAGGGCGAATGGACGAACCTGCTGACCGGCGCGAAGGCGCAGGGCGGCCGCTGGCAGCGCGAGACGCACGGCTTCATGACGCTCCCCCTGATGGTGCGCCCGGGCACCGTGCTGCCGCTGGGCGCGCGCGACGACAGGCCGGACTATGACTACGAGGACGACGTGGAGCTGCACGTGTTCGCGCTGCCGGAGGACGAGAGCCGCACGGTGACGCTGTACGATCTGAAGGGCCGCGTCGCGGCGACATATACCGTCACGATGAAGGACGGAGAAGCGAAGGTCGAGACGGACTCGAAGAAGAAGTGGTCGGTCGTGGTACATAGGTAAGGAGTGATCCAGGATCCGGGATCATAAACCGGCGGTTATATGAGGGCTGTTTTCTGTCCGATGGCATGATAGCTGAGGCCAACCGGCTCAGGTCTTCATGGGCATCAGTATTGCTATCCACTGTGCTCCACCTTGGTTGCACAAAGGTAAAGATCCTCGCTGAACACCATCACGACGTTGCTGCCGCCGAACAGAGAGTACCCCAGTGGGTCGCCCTTTTTGACCTGCGCGCCGGGCACGACGTCCGCTTCGAAGCCGACCGATGAGACCTGGCACATGCCCACGGGCACGATCGCCGCCAAGCCCACCTGTCTCCGTCATACACCGTCCAAACGTCCTGCGGTATGGCGTCCGCGGGAGACGCGGATCACACTTGCGTCGTCCGGCGCGGCCACGGGGCGCTGGGCGTCGTCGTCCGGGAGGAAGTCCGAGTCGGCGCGTGTGTTCTGATAGGATATTTTCGTTACGTTCCCCCCATGATGCAGTACGATCGCAAGGCTTCACCGGCAGGCATATCAGCCCACAAAAAGCGCGCCTCTTCCCTCTCCCGGGAGGAGGCGCGTTCCGTTGCACGATCACTTGCCGAACAGGCCCTTGATCTTGTCCACGATGCCGCCGGCATCCACGTTCTTCGCGGCTTCGACCACGTCGCCCACATCTCCAAGGCTGCTCAGGTCGATCTTGCCCTTGACGCCGTCCACGATCTCGTTCAGCTGCGACATGTCCAGGTCGATGTTGACCAGCTTCTTGACCGCGGCGATCGGGTCGGTGGTGAAGAGCTTGAGTATCTCGGGGTCAGCCTTGATCTTTGCGATGACATCTTCGATAATCTTCTGGATATCCATGACATTCTCTCCTTTCGACGGGCGGCGCGCCGTCCGCGTTTCCGTATCATTATACAACATTGTAAACTAAAAGACAAGATTTTAATGAACCGCAAATCGAAATTTCTTTTCCGCGTGATGGAAGCGCGCCGCACATTCTGGTATGCTGTTTTGTGGGATAGTTTGTCTGTACGATGCGGAAGGGGGAGTTGCGTATGCCGTCGTTTACGAAAAGGGCCATCATGGAGTCCTGCATGAAGCTGCTTGCGGAGAAGCCCGTGAACAGGATCTACGTCAAGGACATCGTCGAGGATTGCGGCATAAACCGCAACACCTTCTATTACCATTTCGAGGACATGCCCGCGCTGATCGAGGAGATCATACGCGACGAGGCCGACAAGATCATCGCGGAATACGACACGGTCGATTCGCTGACGCACTGCCTGAAGATCGCAGCCGACTTCGCGCTGAAGAACCGGCGCGCGGCGATGCACGTGTTCGATTCGCCCCATCGCGAGCTGTACGAGAAGAGCCTGATGAGCGTGTGCGGGCACGTCGTGGAGACGTATATCGACAGCCTGATCGAAGGCCGTCCCATCTCCCCGCGCGACAGGCGCATCATCATCGCTTCCTATCGCAACGAGTTCTACGGCACGATCGCCGATTGGATGTCGCAGGGCATGAAGGACGAGGCGACGGACGACTTCCTGCGCCTGTGCGAGCTCAAGTACGGCGTGGCAGAGGAGATGATTTCGCGAAGCCTGGGACAGCAGGGGCGGTCCTGAGCATTCCAAATCGGCATCAATGTCGGTCAGGGAGTCAACACTGCGCGGTCTATTTGCAAGTGCAGCCATATCCGACGTGGTCATGTCGGATATGGCTGCATTCATCTTCCCTTCTGCCGCTCACGCGCCCGTGTGGAACAGGAACTGCACGGTGCCCGTCGCGCCTTCGGCGATGCCGGCGTAGTTCGTGTAGCCGTCCACGATGTCGGCCAGGCCGTCCATGCGGTCGCCCAGCTCGGTCAGATCCTCGCCGAACAGGCGCACGATCTTTTCCACCGCCTCCTCGTCGAACGTCGTCAGGCCGTCGGAGAGGTCCTGCATGCCGTCCTTCAGCTGCGCCGTGCCGTCCTTCAGGTCGTTGGCCCCGTCAGCCAGCGTGTCCACGCCGTCCTTCAGGTCCGCCGCACCGTCCTTGAGCGTGCCCGCGCCCTCGTCCAGGTCGTCCGCGCCGCTGGCCAGCGTGTCCGCGCCGTCCTTGAGCGTGTCCACACCGTCCTTCAGGTCGTCCACGCCGTCCTTGAGTTTCGCCGTGCCGTCCTTCAGGTCCGCCGCGCCGTCAGACAGCGTGTGCGCGCCCTCGCGCGCCTCGCCCACGGCGCCGGTGTAGTCGCACACGCCCTCATAGAAGCGCACCATGTCGTCGAGCGTGTCGTGCAGCGATACCAGCGATTGGTACGCCTCGCCGTTCTCGCCGTTTTCCTCGAGCGCCTGGGCCACGGCGTCCATGTACTCTTTGCTGTGGCGGTTCTCTGCGATCTTCTCTTCGATGATGCCCTGCACCTTGGCGGAGGCCTTGTTCTCGGTAAGCGCGGCGGAGACCTTTGCCTTCACCTCAGGGCTCTGCCACTGCTCCGCGACGTTCTGGTCGATGATGGCCTGCACTTCCTCGGAGGACATCTGCTTCTCGATCTCGTCCGCGACCGTCTGCGCCACGGTGTCGGAATCCATCTGCGCGGCGCGCTGCTCTTCGATGATCGCCTGCACCTGATCGGTCTGCATCTGTTCGTCGGTCTTCTGCGCGATGATCGCCTGTACCTGATCGCCCGCCATCTGCGCGGCGGTGTTCTCGTCTATGGCCGCCGCTATCTCTTCGGAGGCCATCTTCTGTTCGACCACTTTGGCGACGTCCTCGTCGCTCAGCGAAGCGATGGCCTCGCGCACCTGCTCCCGCGCGGCCTCCTCTACGCGGCTGCGCACCTGTTCGCGCGCCGCGGCCTCCGCGCGGGCGCGGTTGTCGGAGTCGGCGACCTGCTTTGCCACTTCTTCGTCTATGCGGGACTGCACATCGGCAGAAGCCATCTGCTCGTCGGTCAGGCTGTCGATCTTCGCCTGCACCTCGGCGGAGGCCATCTCCTCGGTCACGCGTTCGGAGATCATGACCTGCACCTCGCCGGAAGCCATCTGTTGCGCCACGATGGACTCCACCATCGCCGCGATGTCGTTCTCCTCGGCCTCTGCGCCGGGCACCAGCGCCTCTGCCACGGCGCCCCTGTCCTCGTCCGACTCTGCATCCTCATCGTCCGAAGCGCTCTCGGCGGGCTCCTCCGCTTCCGTTTCGGCGGGCGCTGCCGTCGCTGTGGGCTCTTCCCTCTCTACAGGTTCTTCCGTCTCTACAGGTTCTTCCGTCTCTACAGGCGCTTCCGTCTCTACAGGCGCTTCCGTTTCGACAGGCGCTTCCGTTTCGACAGGCGCTTCCGTCTCAGCCGGTCCCTCTGTTTCAGCGGGCTCTTCCGTTTCCGCGGGTCCATCCGTCGCCTCGGGCGCTGCCGTAGGTTCAGGGGTCTCGGTCGGTTCAGGGGTCTCCGTAGGTTCAGGGGTCTCCGTCGGTTCGGGCGTCTGCGACAGCTGGCTCTGTATCCGCGCGCGTATCTCCTGCTCCGCGGCGCTGCGCACACGGCCGAGCACCTCGGCGCGCACGGCCTCGGTCACCTGTTCGCGCACCCTGGCGCGGCAGGCCTCGGTCACCTGTTCGCGCGCGGCGGCCTCGAGCTGCCCGTCGATCATCGCCTGGACTTCATCAGAAGCCATCTGTGCTTCGATGTTGGCCTCGATCTTTGCCTGAACGTCCTCGGACGCCATCTGCGCTTCGACCTCGGCCTGCACCGTCGCTTCGTCGGGGTCACGCACGGCGGCTTCCACGCGAGCGCGCACGGCTTCGGTCACATTGGCGCGCACCTCCGCCTCGACCGCCTGCGCCACCTGCGCCGCGACGTTCTCGCGCACGGCGTCGACCACGCGGCTGTTGACCAGTTCCTGAGCGCCGGCCTCGACCTTCTTTTCGACCTCGGCGCGCACGGCCTCGGTCACCTTGTCGCGGACCTCCTGCCTCGCGGCGGCGTAGACCTGCTTCTCCACCTCGGCGTACACGGCGTCCACGACCCTGTCCCTCAGCTGCGCGTCCGCCTGCTCGATCACGTAGTCTTCGACCTTGTCGAGCAGCTCGGTCTCGAGCCTGTCTATCTCTGCCGCGTAATTGTCGCGCGTCAGCGTCTCCAGGCTTATGCCGAGCTTGTCGAAATCCGCCTTCTTCTCCGCGAGCCCGTCGTTCGCGGTGACCAGCACGGTGTCCAGCACCTGTCCCGCCGCATCGACCAGCTCGGCGCTGTTCTCGTCGATCTTGTCCAGGCCGTCGGCCAGCGTGACCGCGCCGTCGGAAAGGTCGCCCGCGCCGGTGTCCAGCTTGTCCGCGCCGTCCGAAAGGTCGTCCACGCCGTCGCGCAGCGTGACCACGCCGTCCGCGAGGCTGTGCGCGCCGTCGGCCAGCTCGCCCGTGCCGTCGTGCAGCGTCTTGGCGCCGTCGGAAAGGTCGCCCGCGCCGGTGTCCAGCTTGTCCACGCCGTCCACCAGGTCGCTCACGCCGTCGTCCAGGTCCGTCGCGCCGTCGAGCAGCTTGCCGGCGCCGTCCATGAGCTGCGTCATGGCGTCCGTGAGCGCGTCGGTCATGACGTCCGTGTCGATCTTGTCGATGTCGAACCTGTCGCGCAGGCCCTGGAAGGGCGCGTTCGTGGCGATGGTGTAGCTGCCGGGCTTCGTGTAGTCCCTGACATCCATGCTGACCACCGCGCGGCTGGGTATCTCCACGTCGATGTCCTCATAGCTGTCCAGATCCAGCGCCTCGGAAAGCCCCGGCATGCCGTAGCACAGTATCACGGAGCGGTTGCCCAGGTCGATCACGCGCCCGGAGTCCACCGATATGTTGCTGCACGTGCCGGGCTCCGCCATGAATATCGTCGCCATCAGGAACGGCAGCGGCATCTCGGTGTCGTTTCCGTCCACCGCCACGGTGCGCGTCTCGTTCGCGGCGTAGTCCACGGTGATCTCCAGATGGCCGGTGGCCCCGTCCAATGCCTCGTAGGGGACCTCCTCGCCGTCCAGCGTGTAGCTTATGTGCAGATCCACGGGCAGCGGCGCATCCGACGTGCCCTCATAGCGTATGTCCGCGCCGTTGGCGGCCCACCTGAGCGCGTCGCCCTCGCGCGTGAACGCCTCGTCGCCGGAGAGGTTCTCGATATCGTCCAGCGTGCTCACGTCCGAAAGCACGTTCTCGCCCTCGCGGTTGTACAGGTGGTCCGATACCACGACCCTGTCGACGCTCCCGTCGCCCTGCGTGAGCACATATACGGTCTCCTTCTGATCCTCGTCCTCCGCAAGCGCGGCCATGGGCAAAAGAAGCATGGTCAGTGCGGTCGCGCCGCTAATGATCCTCTTGATCGTTCCGTTTTTCATTTCAAAGAACCTTCCTTTCCATTGGCCCTCATGCCCAGCGTGGTCACACGGATCACGGGGTCGAACAGACGAAGCATGGTCGGCAGCACCAGTATCACGCAGACCATCGAGATCAGCGCGCCGCGCGCGAGCAGCATGCATATGGAGCTGATCAGGTCGATGTCCGAATACAGCGCGACGCCGAACGTCGCGGCGAACAGGCCCATGCCGGATACGATGATGGACGGTATGGATGTCGCAAGCGCCGTGCCTACAGCCTCGCGGCAGCTGCGCCCCGCGTTGCGCTCCACCTTGTAGCGCGTGGTCATCAGTATGGCGTAGTCGACCGTCGCGCCCAGCTGTATCGTGGATATGCATATCGGCGCGATGAAGGGCACCGACACGCCCGTGACGTGCGACACGCCCAGGTTTATGAATATGGCGACTTCGATGATGGCGATCAGTATGACAGGCAGCGTCAGGCTCTTTTCGACCAGCAGTATGATGGCGAATATCAGCCCTATGGACACCATGTTCACGCGCCTGAAGTCCTCGTCGGTGATCTCGATCAGGTCCTTCGTGCAGGGCGCCTCGCCGATCAGCAGGCCGTCCGCATCGTAGGATTTGATGATCTCGTTGATGCGCGCTACCTGCGCGTTCGACTCGTCCGAGCCGGTGGCATAGCCGGAGCTTATCAGCACGAGCTCCCAGTCGCCGCTCTCGAGCGTCTGCCTGAGCTTTTCGGGCACGAAGTCCTCCGGCACCTGCGGTCCGAGCGCGCTTTCAAGGCTCAGCGCGTACTTGACGCCGTCGACATCCTCGATCTCCTCGCACATGTCGCTCACGTCCCTGGCCGGCAGGTCCGTGCCGATCAGCGCCATGTGCGTCGAGGCGATGTCGAACCCGTCGCGCAGCTGGTCGTTGGCAACGACGCAGGGCATGTCCTTTGGCAGCGTGCCCAGCATGTCATAGTAGACCTCCTCGTTGGCGGCCTGATTGGCCCTATAGGCGGGGACAGCGATCAGCGCGAACGCGACGATGAACACCGGAAACACCCTGAGCACCCTGTCGGCGAACCGGCCCATGTCAGGCAGTATCGACCTGTGCTTCGTGCGCTGCAGCGGCTTGTCCATGAGCAGTATCATGGAGGGCAGCAGCGTCACGCAGCCGATCACGCCCAGCACGACGCCCTTGGCCATGACCAGGCCCAGATCGAGCCCCAGCCCGAACGACATGAAGCACAGCGCCACGAAGCCCGCGACCGTCGTGACGGACGAACCGACCACACTGGTGAGCGTGCTTGCTATGGCCGCCGCCATCGCCTCCCTGTTGTCCTGCATCGCGGCGCGGTGCTCGTTGTAGCTGTGCCAGAGGAATATCGAATAGTCCATCGTGACCGCCAGCTGCAGCACCGCGGCCAGCGCCTTCGTGATGTAGGAGATCTCGCCGAAGAACACGTTGGTGCCCATGTTGATCAGTATCGATATGCCTATGCTCGCCAGGAACACGAACGGCACCAGCCATCCGTCCAGGAACACCACCATGGCAAGCGCGGCCAGCGCCACGGCGATGCCCACGTATATGGGCTCCTCGCGCTCGCACAGCGCCTGTATGTCGACCACCGTGGCGGACATGCCGGATATGAAGCACTGCTCGTTGGTGATGGCGCGTATGCGGCGTATGGCGTCCATGGTGTTCTCCTCCGACGTCGTGCCGTCGAAGAATATGGCCATAATGGTGCTGTCGCCCGAATTGAACGCATCATAGACCTTCGTGGGCAGCATCTCCATGGGGATCGAAAGGTCCGCGAACGTGTCGTACCAGAGCACGCTGTCCACGTGCTCGACCTCGCTCACGCTCTGACGCAGCTTTGCGACGTCCTGCTGCGGCATGCCCTTCACGATGAGGAACGAAAACGCGCCTTTGCCGAATTCGTCCAGCAGTATGTCCTGCCCGACCATCGTGTCGATGTCATCCGGCAGATAGGCCAGCATGTCGTAATTGATGCGCGTGGCCATCATGCCGAACACGCTCAGCACGGCCAGCGCCAGCGACACGATCACGATGACATAACGCCCCTTGACGACGGCTTTTCCCAGATGCATGTGATCTACACTTCCTTGTTATCATGATGTCGGACGACCCTGACGGCGCATAAGGACACCGCAAGGTCCATGGCGCCGCCCAGTATCAGCGCGGCGCCCAGAAAGCCGCGCAGCGCTTCCGGCGCGCGGCTGAGGTTGAGCACGGGCAGGAACGCGGCCGCGCCGGACAGCACCGCAAGCGCCAGTATCAGCCACCACGTGTCCAGCCCGAAGCGCCTTGCGTCCAGCGCCGTCTGTATCTTGCCCAGGCTCTCCGCCAGCAGCGCCACGCCTACCAGCGCGCACAAGAAGCCCGAGCGCACGCCGGGCGCCGCCAACAGCACGGCCGCCAGCGCCAGCATCAGTATGCCCGCGCCCAGGTCGAACTGGAACGCCAGGCTGTATATGTCGCCCGAAAAATAGCCGATCAGCTTGATCACGCCGAACGCGGCCAGCAGCGCGGCCACCGCGACGCCCGCGTACGGGGGCGTGAAGTCCGCGCGCGCGAGCATCACGACGCCCAGCAGGCACGACAGCAGCGACATGACGATATAGCCGTACTTGGCGGCGCGTACCGTACCTGTGCCTTTTCGCATAGCCCTGAACCTCCTTTGATCGGATGATCCGTCATCCACCGGTCTCGCATTATAGCCCCGTGCGCCCGGGAATGGAATGTTCAACCGCGACGCGGTGTTCGGTTTTTGGGCTTTTGGTCCGAAGTGACCAAATGCGGCCGCCTCTGCACAAAGCACTTGATATTATAAGGAGAATGGGGTAAAATGGAGGCGCAGTCGGAACGGTCGGCCAACATGACGGTGCGGATACTTCTGTACCTTGCGGACACGATACAGGAGTACATCCACGAAACGGCCTGGACATCCACGACAGGAACTGGCGGAGGAGGCTTAGCCCGGCCTCAAAGCATTAAAGGTCCGAAAACCACCACCGGAGGACAGAACCATGAACCTTCCAAACAAACTATCCATGCTGCGCGTCTGCATGATCCCCGTATTCATGGCATTCGCGCTCAGGCCCGAGCCGTGGGCGCAGTATGCCGCGGTGGGCGTGTTCGCGCTGGCGTCGCTCACGGACATGCTGGACGGGCAGATCGCACGGCGGCGCAACCTCATCACGGATTTCGGCAAGTTCATCGACCCCATAGCGGACAAGCTGCTGGTCATGGCGGCGCAGGTGGCGCTGGTGGGGCAGGGACGCATGCCCTCGTGGATATGCGTACTGATGCTGGCGCGCGAGTTCGCCGTGAGCGGCTTCCGCCTGGTCGCGGCCGGCACGGGCAATGTGATCGCGGCCGGATGGCTGGGCAAGATCAAGACCGTGACGCAGATGGCCTCCGTGATACTGCTTTTCCTGCTGACGCCCGTCGCCGCGGAGGAACCGCTGCTGGGGCAGCCCGGCGTGATACTGGCGCAGACGGTGACCTACATCGCCGCGGCGATGACGGTGCTGAGCGGCGCGGAGTATATCATAAGGAATTTCGATTGCATAAGGGATATGTGAGAATGGACAAAAGCGGACAGAGACCCGGTCGTGCTGATCGGGCCTCTGTCCGTTTATTGTTGCACAAAGGAGGGGCTTTTGCACAAGGAGGTCACAGTCCGACCATTGTCAGTCCGCCTATCGCGGCGCCTTCGACCGAACCAGCGACGGCGCCCCACTTGAAGCCTTCACTCGCCGCCAGTGCGGAAACCTTCATGGTCTGGTCGAAATCACCTGTCTCAATCCCCTTGACAGCCGCAGTGAACAAACCCACCTTGATCGCAGTTTGGAATCCCTGGAGCGTTCCTCCGGCAGCGCCCAACGCAAACATGACTTTCAAATACCTTGAGCCTATGCCGGGGATCTTGACTGCGATCCTGACAAAAGTCAGTATCACACCTCCACCTTCCGCAAGATTTCGCACGATCCTGTCGAAAGTATCGTCATACGCCTCGAATGCCTTGACTGTCGTCTGCCCGTCTTCTCCCACCGTGAACACGAACTTTTCCTCGCCGAAGGCCTCTTCCACCTCCGCAAGCGTATAGCCGAAGTAGATGTTCGCGCGGCTGTTGAACGCGACCTCTTCGAGGTATTCCCGGGATATGTAGACCGCGCGTATGTCCTCGATCGCGTAGTCGTCGCTGGCGAACGCGCTCTCCATCTCGCCGTAGAGCGTGTCCTGTATGAGCTGCAGCGTTTCAGGGTCGCTCACGTTTTGTATGACGAGGCCCTCCTCCGCGCACGCATACGGTGCGGTCGCGGTGAAGAGCAGCACAACGGCGAGCAGCTTTGCCAATATGTTTCTGCACATGCCTCATCCCTCCACGGTGATGCCGCCGTCGATATAGCGCGCATAGGCCTCTTCGTCGCCCACGAACAGCCTCTTGGACGTCTCCTCGTTCGTGTAGATGTTCTTTGCCGTGATCGTGTATACGCCCTCGTCCGTATATTCGTCGCCGTCCTGCGCGACCTTGTTGTAGCGCACGTCCAGCGTCTTCCCATCCTCGGCCAGCGTCTCGCGCTTGACATGGATCTCGAGATAGCGCGAGCGCGCAAAGTCTATCGAGAAGCCGTTTTCTATGATCGTCTCGTTGCGCAGCTCCGCCTTTGTGGACGCGTCGAACAGATAGACCATGCAGTTGCCATTGCGCACGGAGAAGGTGAAGAATATGTGGTAATCGTGGTACTGCGGTATGGAGAATTTGCCCGCATCCTGCAGCTCGTAGTCCAGCGCGACCTCGTAATCGCCCTCCTCGTTCAACTGGATCACGGTGTCGGCGCTGCCCGCGGCCACGGCGGACAGGTAGTCCGTGTAGAGGACCGGCTCGCCCGCCAGCCGCTGGTGGTTCGTGAAGCGCGTGATCAGCGCGCCGCGCCCCATATCGGTCTTCTCGACCTGGAAGTATTTGTCGAAACCGTCCCTGTCGCTGCATACGGCGAGATCGTCCCTGTCGTTGAGCCTGTTGATGTTCTGTGTGAGGCCGAAGTGCAGCTCGAGCTGGTCGCCCACGGTCTTCAGGAATATCACGCTGCCGTTCGGCTGGTCCACGATCATCTTTGTCGCGCCTTCGATGTAAAACTGCCCAAGCGTCCAGCCGTAGTGCGGGTCGCCCTGTTCGATCGCGCCGGCCTTGCTGTAGCCCGTATCCTTGCCCGCGTTGACCGGCGCGCCCATGAACGTGATGGGCTCGTCCTCGTCGACCGTGAGCATGTAGACCTGGTCGTCCGCGTCGAACAGCTGTGTGCCCGTCACGGAGGTCCACATGCCGTTCACGGCCTTGTCAGCGGCGTTCCACGTGTCGACGGCGAACGTGCTCACGCTGTCGATCGCGTTGCCAACCGCATTGCCCACGGAGCCCGCGGCGCTGCCCACCGCGTCGCCTACCGAGCCCGCCGCGCTGCCTATCGCTTCGCTTACCGAGCCTGCGGCGCTGCCTATCGCTTCGCTTACCGAGCCTGCGGCGCTGCCCACGGCGTCCGCCGCATCGCCGATGGCGTCGCCCGCGGCCTGTAGGGTATCGTCAAGCCAGCTGCCGAGCCCGCCGAAGAAGCCGTTCCCCTGCCCCTCTTCGGCGGCTGCGGGAAGCGTCAGGGCGAGCGTCAGGACCAGGAGGAACGTGAGAGACCTTTTCATGGATGACCATCTCCTTTACTTGATCCGTTCCGATATAGTCGGTTTGGCATGACATGGATATGTGCGAATGGCCGTATCTTTTATTGGGGTGTGATGAAAATAGTGCGCTCGCGCGCGGCGGACGCCATGAATGGCGTCCCTACGGAAGGTCGTTCATCGACACCACCCGCAGCGGCGGCCTCCATGCCGCCATGCAACGACGGGCAGAAATGGCGTCCATACGGGCATGTGCGAATACATACTCTTCTCCATAGATCAGATGCGCCTGCGCATAAACCTGAAGTAGTCCCTTCTTTCGTTGAAGAAGGCATGGATATACACCTTGTGCTCCGCAGCGCTGATGAGATAGAAGACCAGATAATGTTTGTGCGCGAGATATCGATAGCCCAGGGCCTTCAGCATATGATCCTTTGGGATCGCCCCCGCTTCAGGATGCGTGTTCAGCATGGTGCATCGCTTTTCCAACTCCATGACAATGCCCAAAGCGATATCCGGATCTCCTGATGCTTCGACGATACCGAAGGCGATCTCCCGAAGATCGCTCTTGGCGGTATCGGTCATGATCACCTGCCATTCCTTCATATGTCGTCGTCCTTCAGTTCATCCAGGATATCGGAAAAGGCATCCTGCGCAGGCTGCACCCGGCCCAATCTGACATCATCGGCCGCCTGGGCAAGGTGTGAATACACGGCAAGACGGCTTTCCAGTTCTTCGATCCGCTGCTGTTGTTCCATGTATTGACTGTGCTCGAGTATGACGATATCCTCCCGTCCGTTGACGGTGATCGCGACCGGATTCTGCTTGGCCTCCGCAGAGATCTGCGCGTAATGCGTTCGAAGCTCCTTGGACGGCCTTATCGAAAGCCTCTGTGTCAACTCCCACACCTCCTTCTGTATGTCGGTAGTCAGATCATACCACGCTGTGACGACGCTGTCAAGCGAACGCCCTCCCGCATTCCCACCGGATAAAAAGACTCCCCTGCGCCCGTGTGCCGCGCGTGCGGCCTACAGGCACAAGGGAGTTCGGGGTCCGGGCCGATCGTCAGGAGCGCTTTTCCCGCTAAACCGTCTGATCCTCTCGGAGGCCCTGTCTCGCGTCAGCGGGGAGCTGTCCCGTCCCGTCGTACAGATAGTTCTTCGGCGTGGCGGTGAGCGCCTTGCTTTCTTCATCGTAGCTCAGCGTGACCTTGACGATGTACTTCAGCTCGGAGTAGTAGATGTCGTCCGCATTCCCCTCTTCCTCGTACACGATGTAGTAGTACACGCCGTTGCCGGCAGTGTCGTGGTACGGGGCGGCGGCTATGTCTTCGTAGGTATAGTCCAGCGCGAAGTTGAATGTCACTTCCTCGTTTTCGGCGCCCGCCGGATTGGTGGTGGTCTGCTTTGCGGAAGCGTCGCCTAAGTTGCCGTTGATGTCGATGGGCTGGAGCACGAAGTTGAACTCGTCGGCCTCCATGTCGCGGCCCTTCAGCGTCTTCTTGACCGGTATGGGCAGAGTGGTCGCCGCGGGGGTATCGGTCACCGTGACGGTGAAGCCGGTCGTGATATTGCCGCTCACCGGAAGGTCGTCGTCGCCCTGCGTGCAGATGACGCCTGTCGACGACACTTCGATCTTCACGGGGTCGGGCAGCAGCACATAGCCGGTCGGGGCGGCGGTCTCCGCCAGATAGTATGTGCCGTGCGCCAGGTTGCCCAGGTCGATCATGCCGTCCGCGCCCGATATCAGGCGGGTCTTGACCGCGTACTGCGGATCGGCCTCGTAGCCGCTCGGCGTATACAGCGCGAACTCGGCGTTCGCCAGGGGCGTGCCGTTCGGGCGGACCTTCAGGACCTGCACCTTCTTCGCGGCGGTCCTGTTCGTGTACGTGACGGTGTACTGCGTATTGGACTCGTTGATCGTTCCGGCCCCTGTCGTGCCGTTCGTCACCGAGAATGTGCCGTCGTTGTCGATCACGGCGCTCACGAAGGTATAGTCGTCTTTTGCGCCTTCCGTGATCGTATACGTCGTGCCGTTGGGCAGGTTCGTGAAGCGCAGGTTCCATCCGGGCTCGATTTTCACCGTGATCGCGCTGCCGCTGGGCGCGTGATAGTATCCGGTCGGCTCGCCGTCCTCGACCTCCGCGGTCGCGTTGGTCACAAGGTCCTTCACGATCGTGCTCGTATCGTTGGCGTCCCTCTGCGCGGCGAACCAGACGTCGGCATCCTGCGTGTCGTTGATCTGGATGGTGAACTCGAACGGTTCGGAGGAAACGGCGTCAGCTCCGTTTTCATCCTGTACCCTCTTCGTCAGGTTCAGGTTGCTGCGGCGGATGTTGGTCGCGGTGATCGAGGCCGCGGCGTCTCCCGTGGCGATCGCCTCATAGACCCCGCCGTCTATCCTGTAGTACGTCTTTCCTCCGGATACATAGTATGTGCGGCTTCCCATGCCGGCCGGCGCGTCCGTCTTCATCAGCATGGTCAGCACCGAGTCGATGACCATCGGCCTGTAGACCTCGGAATCCAGATCCCAATAGTATGCATACTCCGCAGGCTCCGTCATCTTGAAATCATGGCCCGTTTCATAGATGATCAGTTGGCCGTTTTCGATCTTCGCCAGCCCGCAGGAGATGAAGTTGTCATTGGCCGTATAATCGTTTGCGTCATTCAGTTCGATGTTTTTGTACAGGTTTCCATTGCCATCCGTGAGGAGCAGCTCCACGTCGGATTTCCATCGCGCGTCGGGGTCCAGACTGTTTACCCAGTTCTTCGTGACCGTCATTTTGTCGACGTGGAGGTTCAGATCCTCTACCGTTGGGAATGTCAGCGTCTGGATGTCTCCCGAAGCCGTTACGGTGTCGCCCGAACGCGTCGCGGACTGGTAAGTCGTCTGGGCGTTCGGCTCGTTGGTCTTCAGCGTGTAGGTACTGCCGTTCTTGATGATCTGGGCCTTGACATCCTGTGGCAGTGTATCATAATTCAGCGTACCGTTGTTCAGCTTTGCGATCGTATCGTAGGCCTCCTGAGAGGGCCAGACCTTGAAGCGCACCTGATATGTCACGCCGGCCTCCGGCATGAACGTGCTGCCCATGTTCCACTTGACCGCGCCCGTTTCCGCATCGTATTCCGCGAGCCCCGCGCCTGCGGCCACGGGATCCCATGAGACGAAATCAGACGCGACAGGCGTGTAGCTGTTCTTCTGTTCCGCGGTCAGCTCGGACCAGTTGCCCGGCGCCGGCGCGATCCAGTAGGTGAAGTCGCCGCCCACTTGTGTGAGCCCCGTCTTCTGCACGGTGTTCGACAGGTTCGTGATGCCGTCCGTCATCTGTATGTTGCCCCAGCCCAGCGCACCAGTTATGGAGGCTTCGATGTCCGAAAAGGCCTGTTCCAATGCGGTTTGGTTTTCGACGAGGTAGGCGCCGTTGCCGCCGACGTCGCTGTTGAACGCCGAGATCTTCGTCACGCTGTTGGAGATGCCTATGGTGAACAGGTTCTTTCCCGCCGATCGGATCGCTTTGCCCTGTAAGACGGCGGCGGCATAACACTGACCGGTAGCATTGTCATCACTTCCGGGGCCGTAGACATGATCGCTCAAATAGTATTGATTATTAGAGAACACTTCTGTCGCAAGGACATTGTTTGCGACATTCATGCGCGTGTTGCGGAACGTAGGGTCACCGTCTGTAACGAATATGACGAATGTGGCGCGTCCGGGGTCCAAATCGCTTTCTTCGTTTGCAAGCTGGAGCGCGTGATCCCAGTTTGTTCCGCCGTCGGCGGAAAGCCCGTTGACTTTAGACTTGAATGCTCTCAAACCGGAGTCCGTCAAATCAGTCATATGCTCAATCACAAAGCTTGCCGTGGTGGAAAATTGGATCAACGACATGCGTACCAGCGGATCGCCGTTGGAGTTTTTCTTCTTGGCCAGCTGGTCGGCCAGGCTGTTGACAGCATTCTGCGCAGCCTGGAGGCGGGTTCCTCCCATATCGTTTGTAGTCATGCTGCCCGATACGTCGAACACCACAATGACGTCCGCCAGCTTTTCGACCTCAAGGGCCGCGGTGTCGCTGATGAGGCTGAGTGCGATGGTATTCGTGTCGTCCCCGTTGCGCGTGGATGTCTTGTTAATTCTGGGGTCGACCGGCGGCGCGACATCATCTGACTGCCTCACGGTCGGGGTGCCGCCCTGGGCTATGGCATTCTTTTTCTTGTAGACGACGTAGATATCATCGTTATCAGCTATTTCATACCAGTAATTATTGTACCTATATTGCCAGCGATTATCTCTTTTTCGTAATAATGGATCGATTCGGATTCCATAATAGTTGCTATAAGTATAGGAGTACTCGTATCCGGCGATATCATAGATCAGGTACGCCGGAGACGTTGAATCCGCATTCAAAGTCGGATAGAGATTACTGGGATTAGAGATCGTCAGTTCCCTTCCACTCTCATCCACATAATGGACACGGGCAGATCTATTATATGTATTACTGTTATTCCTCCAACTGATCGTGAACATCGAGAAGGACGCGGTCTCAAACCCTATATCCAAGCCGGTCACATTCCCTGAAGCTTTCCCGTCCCCGTCGTACACGGTCTCCACGACCACGCCCTCCTCCGCTTCCGCGTGATGCTGTACCGCCAGCGTGCCCGCGACATCGCCGAGGTCCTCCACGCCGGGCAGCGCCATGATCCTCATGTCCACCCGCACGGGCGCCGCGGGCTCGATCTCGTTGCCGTCCGCGTCGAGTATGGCGATGTCCACGGCGGCCAGCCCGAGCGTGCCTTCGTCCACCGCTTCGCCGCGCGCGCGCATATCCGCCAGCACGGCGTCCCGCGCGCTTCCATACGCCTCGCTGTCCGCGGCGAGGTCGGTGACTCTCAGGCTCGCGCCCTCGGGGATCCGCGCGTCGTCGCCGTAGGATACGGTGACCTCGCACAGCTCGCCATCGGCTCTCAGGATGGGTGTGGAGACGATCGTGCGCGTTTCGACGGTATGATCCTCCGAAAGAGCGGTGCCGATCTGCAGGATCAATAAGAGCGTCAACAGCATCGTGGCGAACCGCTTGAACATTGCATTCCGGGTCATATCACAGATCACCTCGCTCATATATCGATTCAGGTACCATATGGTACCTCATACCCCTATTATAATGTACGATTATAACATACATAAGCGGCGGTACGCAAGGCAGACAATATGATAAATGCGCAAACAAATATATATCTCGCTTATAGTTTAGATTAACTAACTGTAGTCGCACGTCAAAATGCGTCCGCGGCGGGAAGCATGCCCCGCGGCATGTCGTATGCCTGCGCTTCCGACAGATGCGTGTTCCGCATCACATCGACAGGGCACAGCATCGCATATCGTACATGCCTGCGTGATGTGGATGTACGAACGGTCACACCGTAGGGGCGCCGCTTGCTGCGCCCCCGTTCCCCGAACGGGGATGCGGACGCCCCATGGGGCGTCCCTACGACATCCGCCCGCATCGTCCCTTGCCTTCCCCTTTGGGGCAACGCTGTCAACTTAAGACGATCCCGTGCCGTTTATGCGGTTACATTTGCAGATCATGTGATCCGTAGCGGCGGCTATCAGCCGCCATTCCCGCTGGACGACGTATACCTATAATTTGTTATGCCCTTGTTCAAAGTTGACAGCGTTGCCCTTTGCAGAAGGTAGCCGCCGGAGGCGGTCGGATGAGGTCCTGATCGGTGCGCATACACAAGCGGCATCGACCGGGCGGACGCCATGAATGGCGTCCCTACGGGGACGTCGTGCATCGCCTTGCACATCGTACATGCCTGCGCGGTGTGGATGTATGAACGGTCACACCGTAGGGGCGCCGCTTGCCGCGCCCCATTTCCCGAACGGGAATAGCGGACGCGCATGGGGCGTCCCTGCACCCGTAGAGGCGGCCTCCAGGCCGCCACGTTTCCCCGCGCTTGCGAAAGGCGGCAAGGACGCGGCATGCCGCGTCCCTACGGGCGACGGAAGGGATGTGCGCTCACGCGCGGCGGACGCCATGAATGATTAGGGTGTCAAAAGTCATTTGAGAAGATGAACGATATACGATATGCACAATTATCGTTGTACATAGTGCTGATAATAGAGGGCGATTTGTGCGATCCGTCATCAACGAAACCACAAACCCCCTTTTGACACTTGAATCATGAATGGCGTCCCTACGGCGGCGCTGTTATGTCGCACGTTATACCGGGATACGCTTCGCGCCGCGATGACCGGGCGGACATAAATGGCTGCAGGGCGGTACGGATCGTGGCGGCTGATCGCCGCCGCTACGGCCGCCGGCCATTGATTCCGAAACACCCAAAGGGTGTCTAGCGAAGCGTCAATTCCGAATTCCGAATTCCGAACTCCGAATTTCCTTTGTCCTCTACACCCTGATCTCCTTCCCCTGTCCGATCAGGCAGAGCACGCGCTCCTTCACACTGATCCCCGTGATGGTCTCCAGCGCGAGCGCATAGGTCTTCAGCTGTCTTTCGTAGTGGCGTCTGATGGCTTCGAGGTCGTCCGTGCCGTCGGTCTTGTAGTCCAGCAGCACCCACTGCCCGTCCTCGATGAAGCAGCAGTCGATCGTGCCCTGCACGATGATCTTCGTGCCAGCGTAGCCGCCCGCCTCCTCGGGCGTGAGCACCCGCTCCGCGTCGACGCGCATGTTGAAGGGCCACTCGCGCTCCACGCGTTCGGAGGCCATGAGCCGCCTTCCCGTGCCGCCCGCCCAGAACGCCGCGAGCTTTTCAGGGCGCACGGCCTCGAGCTGCGCCTGCGACATGCGCTTCCGCGCCGCAAGGTCGGCAAGCTGCCGCGCGATCTCCCGGGACATGCCCTCGGCGTCGAGGGACGCAAGCGGCGAAAAATCGATCAGCTGCATCGCGCGGTGGAACGCCGTGCCGCGCTCCGCGGCGGTCAGGCCGTCTCGGGGCGCCTCCTCCATGAAGGCAGGGCGCTTCATGATCTCCGGAAGCTGCTTTGGCCCCTCCAGCGTGCGCACCAGGCCCGATACCGTGAGCTTGAGCGGCTGCCCCGCCGCGGCGTCGTCCGGGTAGTGCCAGCGCATCTCGTCCAGCAGCCGCATGTCGGGCTCCACATGCCCCTCCGCGCGCAGCCGTCGGAAGGCCGAGGCCTCGTCGCGCTGCTCCTCGGCGGCGGACCTGAGCGCGCCCGCGGCGTGCACCCGCACGGTCGACCACGTCTCTTCGCCCTCATTCTCGGCCGCGGCGCGCGCCGCCATGATCGCGTCCAGGTGGCTCGTCGCGGCGCCCGGCATGTATTTGAGCGCCATCCAGTTCGCGCGGCTGGTCTCTAACTTGTCCACGACGCCCGTCAGTATCAGCCGCTCCTGCGCGCGCGTCAGCATCACGTAGAGTATGCGCAGCTCCTCGGCGAATTCCTCGCGCTTTTTCACCAGCGTGATGGCCGTCTGGCCGATCGTCTTCCTGCGGGACCTGAGCCGCCGGTCGTAGTAGTACATCCCGACGCCCAGCGTGCGGTGCACGTCGATGCTGTCCGCGCGCGGCGTGCGGTACCTGCGCGCCAGCTGCGCGCCGAACACAACGCGGAACTCGAGCCCCTTGCTCTTGTGCACCGTCATCAGGCGCACGACGTCGTCGTTCTCGCCCAGCAGATGCGCCGCCTCGCCGTCGCCGCGGCTCTCGAGGTCGGCCGCGTACCGCAGGAAGCGCACCACCGAGCCGGAGGTCTCCGCGTCGAAGCGCGCCGCCAGCGCCGTCAGCCTGCTCAGGTTCGCCTGCCGCTGCGCACCGCCCGGCAGCGCGCCGACATAGGTGTAAAGGCCGCTCTCCTCGAGCATCTGCCTGAGCAGCCGGCCCGTGCTGACCGCGCCGGAGAGTGTGCGCCAGCGCTCGAGCTGCGCCCAGAACGCGCGCAGCGCCTCCGCCTGCGCGCCCTCCGGGAGCGGCGCGCCTTCCCCGGGCATCACACCCATGTCCGTGCCGTAGGCCTCGCGCCAGGCGGCGTCGGCGAACGTGCCCTCGCGGTGGGCTATGCGTATCTGCGCGAGCGCCTCCGCCCGCAGCCCCACCATGGGCAGCCTGAGCGCGCCGATCAGGTCGACGTCGCTGCGGCGCGAGGACACGAGGCGCAAAAGCGTCAGCGCGGCGCGCACCTCCATGGTATCGAAGTAACCGCCTGCGCTGTCGGAATAGGCGGGTATGCCCGCCTCCAGCAGGCGGGGCAGCATCGCGGAGGCCACGCCGCCCGCCACGCGCGTGAGCACGGCAAAGTCGCGGTACCTGAGGGAGGGGTCTTCGGCCATCATCTCGCGTATGCGTTGCGCGATGAACAGCGCCTCGCGCTCGGCGTCGGCCATCTCCTCAAGCTCCGCGTCCGGCGCGGCGTCCTGTCCCGCCGGGTCCACGCCGCTCATGTCCAGCAGGTGTATCTCGACCGGCGCGCCCGGGTCCTCGTCCGGCAGACCCGGATTCAGCCGCGCCAAGTCGTCGTACATGATCTCGCTGTCCCCGCCCTTCATCAGGCGGCCGAACACCATGTTCACGAAGTCCAGCACGCTCCTCTTCGAGCGGAAGTTGCGCGTCAGCGGCAGCAGCGTGCCGCCCTCGCCGTTTCCATAGGCGGCGTACTTCTCCATGAACAGCGCGGGCTCCGCCTGGCGGAAGCGGTATATGGACTGCTTGACGTCGCCCACCATGAACACGTTGTCCTGGCGGCATATGCGCCCGACGATCGCCTCCTGTATGTCGGAGGTGTCCTGGTATTCGTCGATGAATATATAGTCGTAGCGCGCGCGCACGCCCAAGGCGACGTCGTCGTCCCTGAGCGCCCGCAGCGTCTTGTGCTCAAGGTCGTTGTACGTGAGGCCGGAAAGCTCCGCCTTCTTCTCGTCGTACCGTTTGGCGACATCCGCCGCAAGCTTTCCCAGCAGCTCGATCTCCGGCACGAGCGCCTCGGCGTCCTCGAGCGCCGGCTTAAGCTCGATGTCCTTGATCTTGGCGGCCTTCAGTTCGTCCTTGGCCTTCTTGTGCAGGACCTTGGCCGTGTCCTTGGCCGTCTCGCTGCCCTTCCCGTTGTTCCACCTGTTCCACATGGGCGATATGACCGCCTCGCGAAGCGCCTCGTAGTCGTCCAGGCCGAGCATCGCTTGCAGCATGCCCATGTCCCTTTCCGCGGCGGCCGCGTAGGAGGCGGGCAGGCCGTCGAGGCCGAGCGCCGCGCCGAGATAGGTCTGCGCGGCCTTTATCGCGCGCCGCGCGTCGCGCTCGATCTCGTCCATCCAGGCCCGCACGATCTCGCGGCTGCCTATGCGGCCGAGCCAGGCCTGCGCGTCCGGTCGCGCCTCCATGGCCCGGCAGAGCGAGCGCGCGAGCTCGCGCACCTGCCTGGGGCCGCGCCCGTAGTCCAGCGTCATCAGCGCGTCGCCGCCGGCCGCGTAGGCCTCCTCCAGCACCTCGTCCAGCGCCTCGTCCATCAGGCGCTCCGCCGTCACGTCGTCCAATATCCTGAAGGACGGGTCCACCTGCGCGGCCTCGAAGTACGTGCGCAGGAAGTCCGCGCAGAAGGCGTGCAGCGTGGAGATCGAGGCGCGCTCCAGCTTGTTCAGCTGCTCCAGATACACCCTTCCGTCCGGGCCGCCGGCGCGCGCGCTCAGCTTCTCGCTGAGCTTCGCGCGCATGTCCGCGGCCGCGGCGCGCGTGAACGTGACCACGAGCAGCCTGTCCAGCTGCGCGCCGTCGCGGCGTATCAGGTCGAGCACGCGCTCGACCAGCACGGTGGTCTTGCCGGAACCCGCGGCGGCGCTCAGCAGCAGGTTCGTGCCGCGGGCGTCTATGGCCCGCTGCTGTTCGGATGTGAAGTTCGGCACTTTGTATTCCCCTTATTTATGTTTTGACAGGTATAGAACGAGATCGTCGTCGTTGGCGCAGGCGTCGGAATACGGCGCGAGCGGTTCGTCCATATACCAGACGCCGGAGCCGTCGGGGACATAGCCCCGCCTGACATACATGCGCTGCGCCGCGCCGTAGCCCGCGTGGAGCCCCACGCCCAGCGTCACAATGTCGCTCTCAAGGAACGCGAGCGCCTCCGCGGCGTCCATGAGCATGCCGCCTATGCCGTGCCTCCGGCAGCGTTCCAGCACGCCGAAATCGACGATCTCGGGCAGTCCCATGCCGGCGAACGGGCCGTGCCGCGCGGCGTGATAGAGGTTGACGTAGCCCACGGGCGCGCCGTCCAGCTCCGCCACGAGGCTCACGCACAGTCCGGCCTCGGCGTCCGACAGTCGCCGCGCGTACTTTTCCGGCGATGCGTTCCAGCCCTGCGCGCGCTCCGCCTCGGCGATCCGGGCGCAGTCGTCAAGGCGCAGCGGGCGAATGGTCAGATCATTCATATGACATCTCCTCTCGGTTTGCGCTTAGTTAAGGTCATTATATCGCAAAAAACCATGCTTGACAAGATGCGCGGGAGGAAGGATAATCTATGGTGTGGGCGTATGCCTCTCTCCGCCGTACGCGCCGATCATACATATCTCAAAAGGTGAACGCCATGTCTGAACCGACAGTATACACCTCCATGTGCTGGTCCATACCCATACTCTACGAGGACAACCACCTACTGGTGGCCGTGAAGCCGCCCAACCTGCCCGCGCAGGCCGACAGCTCCGGCGACGCCGACATGCTCACGCTGCTCAAGGGATATATCAAAGAAAAATACGAAAAGCCCGGCAGCGTGTATCTGGGCCTGGTGCACAGGCTCGACCGGCCCGTGGGCGGCGTGATGGTGTTCGCGCGCACGTCCAAGGCGGCGGCGCGGCTTTCAAAGACGTTCGCGCAGCACGCGCAGGAGCGCCGCTACCTTTGCGTGCTGGAGGGCGCGCTGGACGGGCCGCGCACGCTGGAGGATCACCTGCGAAAGGACCCCGCGACGGGCATGGTGCGCGTCGTGGACGCGGACGCGCCCGGCGCGAAGTACGCGCGCCTGGACACGCGCCCCCTGGCGTGCAGGGACGGCCTGACGCTTGCCGAGGCGCGGCTCCATACGGGGCGCGCGCACCAGATACGCGTGCAGCACGCGGCGGCGGGCTTCCCGCTGTGGGGCGACAACCGCTACGGCCGCGGCAGGCCCGGCCAGCAGATCGCGCTGTGGGCGGCGGCGCTTATCGTCAAGCATCCGACGAAGGACCAGGTGCTGCGCTTCGTCGACACGCCAAAGGCGGCGGGGGCGTGGAAGGGATTCGAAAGCGAGATCGGGGAATGGGAGAGGGAGATGAGGGGCGATGTAAGGAGTTGAGTGTCCGCTTGCCTGTGCTGACACCCGTAACGTCCCCATGGGCCACGGCAAGGCGCTTCCTCCCTTTATGTACCCACCATCGCCACGCACCTCGCCGGCGCGCCGTCGCTGGCGAGGACCCTGAGCGGCAGGCCGGCGAACAGGAAGGGCTCCCTTCCGCACAGCGCAAGTCCGCAGAGGTTCTCTATCAGTATGAGCCCCGCGCCCAGCAGACGCTTATGCCGGGGGAGTTCCGTGCTGCCCACGGGGTCCGGGCTCATCACGTCGAAGCCCAGCCCCTTGTGCTTTCCTTCGAGTATGCAGTCCACGGCGTCCGCGCTGAGGCAGGGATAGCCCGCATAGTAGCCCGGCGTGCCCCATAGGGCGTCCCAGCCCGTCCAAAACAGCAGGAAGTCGGCGCTGTGCGCTCTGTCGCCGTACGCCTCGATGTGCGCGCGCGTGATCTCTCCGCCTTCCCGCGCGCCGCGGCAGTCTATCACGAGCGCGCGCCCTATGAAGCGGTCCGCGGGGAACCGGTCCAGCGTGGCGCCGTCCGCAAGTATGTGCGCCGGCGGGTCGATGTGCGTGCCGGTGTGGGAATGCAGGCTCAGCCGCGTCTCGCGGTAGCCGTCTGCGCCGTGCAGCGCGACGGGTCTGAGCGACGGCGGCTCGGAGCCCGGGTATACGGGCATGTCCTCCGTGATGACGTGCGTCAGGTCGATGACATCCATGCTGGATACCTCCCATATGGTCCGTATACAGGAAAAGGCGCATCCCTCGAAGCGGGGATACGCCTTGGTCTCGGGGCTTATTCCTGGGAGAAGTCGTCCTTGCCGACGCCACAGAGCGGGCAGACGAAATCCTCGGGAAGGTCCTCCCACTTGGTGCCGGGCGCGATGCCGTTGTCCGGATCGCCCTGTGCCTCGTCGTAGATGTAGCCGCAGACATTGCATACGTACTTCATGGTCTCATCCTCCTTATAATCGCATGCGCAGGTCTTTCAAACCTTTGCATACTTATAGATTTGTTCGAGCACCGCCTCAAGGCCATTGCCGCCGGACTCGTCCGAAAGCATCGCCTGATAGAGCGCGCCGCGTTCCTTGTAGAGGCGTATCGTCTCCCTGTAGAGGGATTCGGGCGTCATGTCCTTCTGCTGCATCACCAGCGAGAAGCCGCGCTTGCGGAACGACTCGGCGTTGAGCAGCTGGTCGCCGCGGCTGGCCTCCATGGGGTAGGGGATCAGCAGGGCCGGCTTGCGCAGCTCGAGTATCTCGCACAGCGCGTTCGCGCCGGCGCGGGAGATCATGATGTCCGCGCAGGCGTAGGCGTCCGCCATCTCTTCGTTCAGGTATTCGCACTGTACGTAGTTCGGCGTGCCTTCCAGCGTGTTGATCTTGTTGCCCTTGCCGCACAGGTGCAGTACCTGGAAGGCGTTGGTCAGCTGCGGCAGCGCGCCGCGCACCGCCTCGTTGATGGCGCGCGCCCCCGTGGAGCCGCCCACCACCATCAGCACCGGCGCGTTGCCGGTCAGGCCGAATATCTTTCGGCCGCGCGCGCGGTCGCCCTGGAAGATCTCAGGGCGCATGGGGGTGCCGGTATAGATGCCCTTGCCGCCGGTGTACTGCACGGCCTCGGGGAACGTGCAGCATTCGACTTCGGCAAAGGGCTTGCTCAGCTTGTTGGCCAGGCCCGGCGTCATGTCGGACTCGTGTATCACGATGGGCACGCCGTTCATCTTCGCGCCGAACACCACCGGCACGGACACGAAGCCGCCCTTTGAGAACACGACGGCGGGCTTCAGCTTGCGTATGATGCGCCGCGCCTGCGCCACGCCCTTGATCACGCGGAACGGGTCGGAGAAATTTTTGATGTCAAAGTAACGGCGGAGCTTCCCCACGGACACCGTGTGGAATGTGACGTTCGGCACGCGCGCGATCAGCTCCTGCTCGGCGCTGTTCGCAGCGCCTATGTAGTGCACCTCCCACCCGTCCGCCTGGAGGCGCGGTATCAATGCAAGGTTCGGGGTGACATGTCCTGCAGTGCCGCCGCCGGTCAATACGATCCTCTTCATGCAAGTCGTTCCTTCTTGTGCATACGCTTTCACGATAATTTGTTGATACGCCCAAATTATAGCACGCGATATGTACGACTTTTTTAGTTATCTGTAAAATCTTCGTTCCCGGAGAAGATTTTACGGTTCTTCCACACTCTCGGTAGGATTTTCGGTCGGCGTGGTGGCAGGTTCTTCCTTCTTCGGCAGGCCGTGTTCGAGCGTGGTCTTCGCCATGAGCTGCACGGACCTGAGGCCATTCGAGACAGTCTCTTTGACCGACAGCACCGTATCGCCGCCCTCCACGCGAAGGCCGCCTTCCTCGACGGCGACCGTGCATCCCGCCTCTTCGAGCGCCGCGAGGCCGTCCGCGTCCGCCGCGTCTACATCGACGCGCGCCGTGTACGTCTGCACGAACGCATCGCCCTGGTAGTCATAGAGCGTCGCCCAGATGGTCGGCGCGCCGGACGGCCTGTCCAGCGCCGCGTAGGCCAGTATGTGTATGCGCCCCACGGCGTCCGTGAGCAGCCTGACGCCGCGTTCGCCGACGGCGCCGAGCTGTATCACGACATCCGCGGTCAGCCGATAGGCGTTGTCCACGCGCGAGACAGCCGCCATGTGCCATTCGTTCGTCCAGTAGAGGCCGCCCTGCTCGATCACGGGCTCCGACACGACGTAGACGTAGAACCTGTCGTCGCGGCCGTCGCCGTCCAGGTCCGCGCGCATGTCCGAAACGACGCCGGACGCGGTCAGCCAGGTGTCGACCGCGGGGTCATAGGAGGACGACAGCGGCATGCGCAGAAGCTGTGTGTCGTCCGTGCGTATGCCGTCCACGCGCATGACCCACGTGAGATCGTCATAGGAAAAGACGCCCTGCGAGGCGACGGGGTCTTCGGCCAGGGCAGAAAGACCGAGCAGCAGGGCGATGATCAGGAGAATGGAGAGGGAACTGCGCATGGGAAACCTCCAGGGAAATTCAGAATTGAGAATGAACGCTTCGCTAGACACCTTACAGGTGTTTCAGAATTTAGAATGAATGGCCGGGGACGATGGTAATTCGGAATTCGGAATGCGGAATTCGGAATCGGAGGCCGGGGCGGTACACAGCGGAGACCTCGGGACCGCCCCGACCGGTCGGAGGGGGACTTGGGCGACCCGCGAGTCAAGGGGCGTTGCTACGGGGTGACGGATGACGATGCGCGCGTGCGCTGGGGATGTGATGTTCTTTGACAGACGACAGGAAGCCGGTCTGAGCGCGGACCGGGCGGACGCCATGAATGGCGTCCCTACGGGGTGACGGATGACGATGCGCGTGTGCGTCGCGGGTGTGATGTTCTTTGACAGACGACAGGAAGCCGGTCTGAGCGTGGACCGGGCGGACGCCATGAATGGCGTCCCTACGGCGGAACCGGTATGTGGTGTGCGGAACATACCGCAGGGACGATATTCCTCGTCCCTGCGGTATGCAGCGCCCGGCGTGGCCCGATCCCGGATCAAAACTCCGCCGGCACATGATTCTGAATTCTTAATTCTTAATTCTTAATTCTGAATTCTGAATTGCCTGCCCTCGCCGGCACATGATTCCGAATTCCTAATTCCTAATTTCGAATTACCTCAATACCCTTTCCCCGCGCTCAGATCATACACGCCCTTGAGCGCCGGATAGATCTTTTCGTAGATCTCGAACGAATCCTGATAGCGCTTCTGGTTCTCGCGTATGGGCAGTGTCTCGGTCTCTACCTTGACGATGGACGCGGCCTCGGTCAGGTCCTTCCATACGCCCGCGCCCACGCCTGCGACCATGATCGCGCCGTATGCGCCGCCCTCGCTGGCCGCGGACATCGTGTAGACCGGCAGGTCGAATATGTCGGCCTGCATCTGCCGCCACAGCGGGGAAACGCTGCCGCCGCCGGAGGTGTAGACCTTCGAGCACTTCATGAACGCCGCCATCAGGTCGATGACCTGCTTGAGCGAATAGGTCACGCCCTCCATCACGGCGCGCGTGATGTCCGCGCGCTTGGTGGCCAGCGTGATGCCGTAGAACGCGCCGCGCGCGTTGGGATCGGGGTACGGGCAGCGTTCGCCCGTCAGATAGGGCGTGAACACCACGCCGTTGGCGCCGGGCACGGAGGACGCCGCCTCGTCGCCCATGATGTCGTAGACGTTGCGGCCGGTGCGTTTCGCCTCGATGGAGGCGTGCTGGCAGAGCTCGTCGCGGTACCAGCGGTACGCGCCGCCGGAGGTCAGCGGGCAGCCGAAGCTGTGCCACAGGCCGGGGGCGTTGTTGCAGAACATCTGCAGATCGCCGTTGGGATTGGGGTAGTACTTGTCAAGCGCCATGGAGACGTTGCCGGACGTGCCGATCACGACGCCCAGCACGCCGGGCGTGACCAGGCCCGCGCCCGTGGTCTGTATGACCGCGTCGCCGCCGCCGAAGTAGACCGGCAGGCCCTCGGGCAGGCCGGTCGCCTCTGCGGCCCTGCGCGTGACGACGCCCGCCTGCTCGGTGGACTCGTGCGCCTCGGGGAATATGGACCGGGGCAGTCCCGCCAGCGCGATCAGCGCCTCGTTCCACGTGCGCTTTGCCGTGTCGAAGAAGCCCGTGCCGGACGCGTCGGACACGTCGATGCCTATGGTGTCCGTCAGGCGGAAGCGTATGTAGTCCTTGGGGCAGAAGAACACCTTCATCTTCGCGAAGTTGTCGGGCTCCTCGTCGCGCAGCCAGAGTATCTTGCCGCCGGTGTAGCCGGTCAGCATGCGGTTGTTCGTATAGCTCAGCAGGCCCTTCAGGCCGCCGGCCTTCTCGGTGATCCAGTCGCACTGCGCCTGCGTGCGCTGGTCGTTCCAGAGTATCGCGGGACGTATGACATTGCATGCTTCGTCCAGCGCCACAAGGCCGTGCATCTGTCCGGAGAAGCTGATGCCCGCCAGCAGCGACTTGTCGACCTTCGGCAGTATCGCGTTCAGACCGCGCACCACGCCGTCGTACCAGTCCGTGGGCTGCTGCTCCGCCCAGCCCGGGCGGGGCGTGTACAGCGGGTACTCCTGCGTGGAGGAGGCCAGCACCTTGCCCGTCTCGTCCACGGCGATGCACTTCGCGCCGGACGTGCCCACGTCGAGGCCTATCAGTATCCTGTTGCTCATGGTGATCACTCCTTATATGGTTTATTTCTTGAATTTCCTCTGTTTGAACAGCCTGAAGTGGTGGCCCGAGAGCTTGCCTATGCGGCCGAAGTTCAGCTTGTTCTCCTCGCCGCGGAACAGTCGTTTGATGTTCGACCTGTGGCAGAGGAAGCTCAGGAGCATGAGGCCTATGGCGAATATCATGTATGCGCGCCTGTCCGCGCTCTCAGGCGCGAGCGCCCAGAACAGCACGGGGTAGCTGAGCGAGGCCGTGAGCGTGCCCACGGACATGATCTTCGTGATCGCCACGATCACCACCACGATGCCCACGAGGCACGGCGCAACGGGCCAGCAGATCACGAACGTGACGCCCAGCGACGTGGCGATGCCCTTGCCGCCCTTGAACTTTGAGAACACCGGGAAGTCGTGGCCCAGCACCGTGCAGAACGCCGCGACCAGCATGCCGATCTCGCCGCCCAGCCATTTGCCCAGCAGCGCGCCGCACACGCCCTTCAGCGCGTCGCCCAGCAGCGTCACGAGGCTTGGCAGCCATCCCAGCGTGCGCAGCACGTTGGTCGTGCCGGAGTTGCCGCTGCCGGTCTTGCGGATATCCATTTCGCCATAGTATTTGGAGATCAGCACGCCGCTTGGTATGCAGCCCAGCAGATAGCCGAGCACGGCGGCCAGTATGGTCAGTGCGATACGCATGGGAACACCACCTTTTTAGTTAGGAGTTTGGAGTTTGGAGTTAGGAGTTGATGGCCGGAAGGCCTTGTGGGTTGTGTCAGCACATAGGTAAGACGATTGTGTCAGTACATGGATAAGTCGGTTGAAATTACCTATGTGCTGAAACCGGACATATGTCGTGCCATATACCTTGCCTTCCCGTTGGGGCGGCGCGGTCGGATCGGGAAGATCGCGTGTTGTTTGTGGGGCTGCATTTGCGGTACGATCCGCAGCGGCGGCTATCAGCCGCCATGTCCCTTGCCTTCCCCGATGGGAAAGGTGGCCGCAAGGCGATTTTGCCGTCCGGCAAAATCGGTCTGACGGTCGGAAGGAGTCTTGGAGGGCTGCAAAGCCATGTGCGTCGACTGAGCGGACGCCCCACGGTGTATAGTGTAATGACATCCTTTACAAATATTGCAGAGACATGGTTTACATTTCAGTATTGTATCGAAAGATTGGTGAGGAACTGATAATAGTATGGCCAATATAGTACCTCGACTGACCGCCATCCTTGACGAACCTCCTACGGTCTGCTGTCGAAGGATCG
>SVGK01000102.1 GCA_015056395.1 Clostridiales bacterium | reverse complement strand
TCTGTTTTGCCCTGATTCTGCGTGCTTTGTTTTAAGCCTTTGTTTAAAGTTGACAGCGTTGCCCTTTGGGGAAGGTGACCGCCGCAAGGCGGTCGGATGAGGTCGTCCCCTTTGGGGAAGGTGGCCGCGAGGCGATTTTGCCGTCCGGCAAAATCGGTCTGGCCTTTGGCCAGACTGCCACGGCTCGAATCAAAGATTCGAGGCGCGGCACCGTTCAGGCGGTCGGAAGGGGTCGTGAACGTCCCGCACAGTTCGTGCATCGGGCGTCTCTACCCCTCCCGCGCCCTGTCCGCCGCGTTGTGTATCTCCCTCTTCATAAGCCTTATCAGCTCCTGCGGGTCGAAGGGCTTTGCGATATGCGCGTCCATGCCCGCTGCGAGACAGTCGCGCACGTCCTCGTCATAGGCGTTTGCGGATATCGCGATGATCGGGATGGACCTGTATCGCTTTTCCTCCAGCGCGCGTATGGCCCTTGTCGCCTCGTATCCGTTCATCACCGGCATCTGTATGTCCATGAGCACCGCGTCGAAGCGGCCTGCCTTCGCCTTCTCGACGGCGACCAGGCCGTTTTCCGCGCGCTCGACGTCCATGCCGAACTGCCCTAATATCATGGACGCGATCTCGGCGTTGATGTCGTTGTCCTCCACGAGCAGTATGCTGCGCCCCGCCAGGTCGACGTCCTCCTCTGCGTTCGCCCCTCCGCCGCTGCCGAACGCTTCGGACGACTCGAGCGTGAGCTCCACGGTGAACCTCGAGCCCTTGCCCGGGGCGCTCTCGACCGTGATCTTCCCGCCCATCTGTTCCACGACCTTCGCCGTGATCGCAAGGCCCAGGCCCGTGCCCTGTATGCGGTTGATCGTGGTGCTCTGCTCCCGCGTGAAGCTGTCGAATATGTGGGGAAGGTAATCCTCGCTTATGCCTATGCCCGTGTCTGCGATCACGAAGCGGTACAGGTTCTTGTGCGCGTCGCCTGTGGGCTCTTCTTCGGCCAGCATGTCCACGCGCCCGCCGTCAGGCGTGTACTTGATGGCGTTGCTTATGATGTTGATCAGTATCTGCTCTATGCGCAGCTCGTCCCCGCGCACGCGCGTGTGGCGCAGGCCGTCGCGCCGGTAGCTGATCGAAAGGGATTTCTTCGTTGCTTGCAGCGAGGTGATGTCCTCGATCCTCTTGAGTATCGCCTCCAGGTCGCACTCGCCCATGCTCAGCTGCATCTTGCCGCTTTCGATCTTGGACATGTCCAGCACGTCGTTGATCAGCGAAAGCAGGAAGTGGCTGGACGAGCTGATCTTCTCGAGGCTGTCCTTTACGACGGCGGGGTCGTCCAAGTGGCTGTTCGCGATGTTCGTATAGCCCACGATGGCGTTCATGGGCGTGCGTATGTCGTGGGACATGTTGGCCAGAAAGTCGTTCTTTGCGCGGTTGCGCGCCTCGGTGACGTTCTTCTGGAACTCCTGTTCGCGCTGCATCTGCGCGTTTATGTTGTTCGTGCCTATGATCAGGTGGCGGCCGTACTGGTCGACCAGCAATGTCGCCTTCATGCTCACGTACACGGGCTCGCCGTCCATCATGAGCCGGTACTTCGTCGTGAACGCGCCGTCCCGCTCCAGTATGGCCATTACGCGATCCTTTTTGAATATGGCCAGGAAGACGTCGCGATCCTCGGGAAAGAGTATGCGCGCCATGTTCCTTCGGCTTACGTCAAAGAAATTTTCGCCGGATTTCTCTATGCCCAGCCTGTCGTACGCGTCCGTGGAGCTGTATTCCACGAAAGACTCCGTGTCCGGGTCGACCACGTATATGCTGAAGAAGTCCTTCGCCAGCGCCTGCGCCACGCGGCTGAACGTGATCTGCTCCGCGTGCAGCCTCCGGAACGACTGGTTCAGGTCCTCGATGGTCGCCTTCTGCCGGTCTATGGTCGAGGTGATGCGCGCGCGGCGCTCCGTGATGTCGGATATGAACACCGTGTACACGCCGCCGTATTCGTCCGTATCCATGTAGTGGCCGTAATCGTCCACCCAGCGCACGGCGCCGTCCTTGCGTATGATCCTGTACTCGGCGTAATCCATGTTGTCGTCCGAGCGCTCGATCTGCTCCACGATGGAATCGGATATGCGGCGATAGTCCTCCGGGTGCACCATGCCCTTGAAGGTGTAGCCCGTGAGCTGTTTGAAATCCTCAAGGTCGCTGCAGCCGTATATGTCGAACACGGGCTTGTTCGCGTAGAGCAGTTCCTCCGGCGCCTCTGCCCTGTAGATGAAGAAGCCGCCGGGCATGTGGTCGCCCAGCTCGCGTATCAGGGCGATAGACTGCGCGTTCAGCACAAAAGCATTCTGCATGGTATTCACACCTTCCGGTACATGGGCGGTCACTTGATCAGGTTCTCCAGCGTCTCAAACAGTATCTCGGGTTGTACCGGCTTGCTCAGGTGCGCGTTGAGCCCGGCCTGCATGCTGCGCTGCACGTCCTCGTCAAAGGCGTTGGCGGTCAGCGCGATGATGGGTATCGCAGAGGCGTCCGGCCTGTCCATGGCGCGTATAGTTCTGGTGGCCTCAAGGCCGTCCATCTCCGGCATGCGCATGTCCATCAGTATCGCGTCGTAATAGCCTTCCGGGTGCGAGGCGAACGCCTCGACCGCGATCCGGCCGTTCTCGGCGCGGTCTGCGGTCATGCTGCGCATCTCCAGCACCATCTGTATGATCTCCGCGTTGACATCGACGTCCTCGGCCAGCAGCACGTGCCTTCCCATCAGGTCGGCCTTGTCCCTGCTTCCCTTGTTCACGCCCTTGATCTTCACTGCGGTGTTGAACTCCTCGATGACGTTGGCGGCGAACAGCGGCTTGGAGATGAAGCTGTCTACGCCCGCGCGCCTGGCCTCGTCGAACACGTCATCCCAGCGATAGGCCGTCAGTATGATGATGGCGGATTCGTTCCCGACGATCGAGCGTATCTGCCTGGTGGTCTCCACGCCGTCCATGCCGGGCATCTTCCAGTCGATCAGTATCAGGTTATAGGGCGCCATGCGCGCGTGCCGCAGGCGCACCATCTCGACCGCCTTTTCGCCGGACGGCGCCGTCTCGGCGGCGATGCCCGCCTTCTCGAGCACAAGCCGCGCGTGCTCGCACGCGATCGGGTCGTCGTCCACCACCAGCACGACCATGTCGCCCAGGTGTATGTCGTCCATGCCCGCGTCGGTGCGGTCGGAATTCATCAGCGTCACGGTCACGGTGAACGTGCTGCCCTTGCCCTTCTCGCTTTCGACTTCGATCGTGCCGTTCATCATCTCGACGATGTTCTTTGTGATGGCCATGCCCAGGCCGGAGCTTCCGTAGCGGTTGGTGGTCGAGGCGTCCTCCTGCGTGAACGTGTCGAATATGTGCGGCAGGAACTCACTGCTCATGCCTATGCCCGTGTCCGCGATCACGATGCGCAGCGTGGACTGCCTGTCGAACTGCGCCGTGCGTTCCACGGTCAGGCGCACGCTGCCGCCCTCGGGCGTGAATTTGACGGCGTTTCCCAGTATGTTGATCAGCACCTGCCTGAGCTTCATGTCGTCGCCTATGTAATAGTCGCTCAGGTGGCCCGTCACGCGGCACTGGTAGTCCAGCCCCTTGTCCGCGCACTGTCCGGAGAACATCGTGTTGATGGCCTCTAAGAGCCTTGAGAACGAGAACTCCTCGTTCTTCAGCGTGAGCTTGCCGGACTCTATGCGCGACATGTCGAGTATATCATTGATGAGACTCAGCAGGTGCTCCGCTGAGCTGTCGATCTTTCTCAGGTATTCCCGGACCCGCGGCGTTGCCTCAGGGTCGTTCATGGCGATGTTGTCAAGCCCTATGATGGCGTTCATGGGCGTGCGGATCTCGTGGCTCATGCTCGACAGGAAGGCGGTCTTGGCTCTGTTCGCCTGCTCCGCCGCGCTCAGCGCGTCGCTCAGCGCCTGCTGCTGCGCCATGGAGGCGCGCATCTCCTCGTCGATCACCGTAAGACCCAGCCCTATGGCATGCACGCGGCCGTCCGCGCGGTCAGAAACGTGCCGCACGCCCGCCACGCGGATCATCTCGTAGTATTCCTTGCCGCCGCGTCGGGCCAGGTAGCGGTAGGCCAGTATGGGCTCGTTCTCAAGGCCTGCGCGTATGCGGTCCGGCTCTATGAAGCGCAGGAACCCGTCGCGGTACTTCTCGTCCACACTGTTCTCCGCGTACCATGTGAAGCGCTCGAGGTAGGGGAAGCGCTCGCCCACGGGCGTGTGCTCGGGGTCGTCCGGGTCGGCGCGGTAGCATATGCCCTCGTCGGCGTCCAGGTCCACGTGGTAGACCACGCGGTAGTCCGACGCCATGGCGGTGATCATGTTGTCCTGCTCCGTCCTGCGCTTTTCCTCCTCAAGAAGCTTTTCCTGCAATGTCAGGCGCTGCTCAAGCTCCTGCTGCTTTACGTGGTTCTCGGTGTCGGCGGTCTCCTTTTCGAGCAGCAGGCGCGCGTTTTTGCGTATCTGGCGTATGATGAATATGAACATCGCAAGCAGCACCATCACGGTGAGCAGGGACTGCAGTATGCTCCTCCTTATGATGCCGTCGGATATGGAGGATATGTTGTCGGATATGACGCTTTCGCGTATCAGATAGGTCAGCAGCCAGTCCGTGCCTTCCACGGGCACATAGCTGAGCGTTTCGCGTATGCCGCCATAGGTGAAGGAGACCTCGCCTTTCCGGCCCGAGGCGAAGTCGTCCGCAACGGTCTCGTAGGAATAGCCAGGTTCGTATACGGCCCTGGAAAGCGCCTGGAGCAGATTGTCCTCGACCGCCAGGCCGCCAAGCACCGTGTTGCTCAGCGCGACGCCCTCGCTCGTATACAGGTTCGAGAACGTGGTGCCGTTGCCCTGGGCCTGCATGGAGACGCCCGAGAGCATGTCGTCCATGTCGATCTGCATGAAGCACACGGAAAGCCGCTTTCCGTCGAAGAGTATATCCACGGGCGCGGCGATGATGACCTTCTTCTCGGGCGTATCCAGGTTCAGCACGGATATGCTCACGTCGTCGAGCGTGCTGTAGTCGAAGGGATAGCTCTCGATGTCTCCCTGCGTGCCCGTCGAGGTATAGATCAGGCCGTCTTCGTCGACGAAGGCGAAGCGGTCCAGCGTGAACAGGCGTTTCATGTCGGTCTGATACGCCTCCAGGTGCGCCTTGTCGCTCAGGTCCTCGTCGGTGATCAGCTCAAGCGCCGTGCGCATGTCGCCTATCCTGTCGCGCAGGTTCTCCGCAACGACCTGCTCGCGGCGGCCGGCCAGTTCGTCCAGATATAAGAGCGATACCGAGCGCACGGCCTTTTCCGTGTCACGCCTGCCGATCTGGCCCATCCAGAACGTGCCGAACACGATTATGAGCATGACCACGAGGCCGCCGATCACGGCCGCCGTCGTCGTTGCGCGCACGCTGCGCCTGTTCATGGTATCACCCCCGGAGCGTGAATGGAAATGTATACTGATATTATAATGGCAACGGCGCAGAATGGCAAGGGGGAAAGGCGGGAAATGGGGACAGATGCCGGAGTGACGCCTGTGGTCTGTGTGGAAAACCGCCGCGATCCCGCGCGGCGCATATGCCTTTCATACACAGTCCATGTGGAAAACCCGTGGAAAAAGTGCGGTGCGGATCGGAGTTTACGGGATGCCATTGATTCTGAATTCTGAATTTGAAAAAAGCCCCGGACACAAATGCTGTGCCCGGCGCATCTCTCACAGGAAGTCCTCGCGCATCGGCGTGAATATGTCGATCAGCGTGCCCGCTTCAAGGCACTTCGTGCCGTGGACCACGTTCGGTGGGAACGCCAGCGTGTCGCCCGCGGCGACCGTGACCGTCTCGCCGTCCACGGTGAACTCGTACCTGCCCGAAAGCACGTAGGTGTTCTGGCAGTGCGGATGGGTGTGGGCCGCGCCCTCGCTGCCCTTCTCGAAGCTGACCTCGACAGTCATCATGTCCTTGTTGTGCGCGAGCACCCTGCGGCGCACGCCGCCGCCCAGGTCCCTGACGGGCACGTCCGCGTGGTATACGACGTTTGCGTTCATGGTCATCATTCCTCCTTGTTATTTGAGTCCTCTGTCGTGGCACCTGTCGCCCATGTGTTCGTTGAGATATTGCCAGACCTCCTCGTCCGGCACGTCCGCCTGACCGGAGGGCAGCAGGAACGCGCGCGTCACTGCGGCGTAGATATAGATGCAGCCCTTCACGCGGTAGGCGGCCTTCATGTCCGCCCATTTGACGTGCACGGGCGGCTCTTCCTTTATGTCGTTGGCGACGTGCACGCCGTCGAAGTCGAGCTTCACCGTGTATACGCGCCGCCCCTTGCCGAGCCTGAGCTGTTCCGCCTGCATGTTGACCTGCGACAGGAACGTGCCTATGTACACGATCGGCAGCCCCAGGCCCACCACGAGCAGCACCGCGGCGATCATGCCGGACTGCGGCTTGCGCGTCAACAGCGCGGCGAACGCGAACGCCAGCATCATCAGTGAGAACACGGCCGGCCGCACCCAGCGCCTGCGCAGCGTGAACATGTCGAATCGGCTGAATCGCCTGAAGGTCTTTGCGTCTATGCGCACGGGAACGGTGATGGCAGAGGACATGGCAGGGGGCTCCTTTCGGTAGGAATGAGTAATGAGGAATGAGTAATTGCGGAGGAGATCGCTGCGCGATCTCTTTGATTTTCGTGACAACGTCCGCCGACCGATCACTCATTACCATGGAAAAACGTGTCGCCGCTGCGACGCGTACATACCCGTAGCGGTGGGCTCCAAGGCCGCTATCGACAGCCTTTCGGAAAGTTGACAATTAACAATTAACAGTTAACAATTGCGGAGGAGATCGCTTCGCGATCTTTTTGATTTTCAGGACAACGTCGGCCGACCGATCCGATCACTGATTACCGTGGGCAAACATGGCGCCGTAGACGGCGCCGCTACGACGCGCTCATACCTGTAGCGGCGGCCTCCAGGCCGCCATCGATTTTGGATCGCAGCGGATGAAGCGAAAAAACACTCAGGCCGTTCACCGTTAATTGTTAACTGTTCACTGTTCATTGTTAATTGACTTCTCGCATTCCGACGGGCTCACGCCGTAGGCGTTCCTGAACGCGCGGTAGAAGGCGCTGTAATCGGCAAAGCCGCATTCGCGGCAGGTCTCCGCCATGCCCGCGCCGCGCGTGATCATCGCGTAGGCGGCGTCCAGGCGCTTGCGGCGTATGCACTCTCCCGGCGTCATGCCCGTCACGTGCTTGAACTTGCGCGTGAGCGTGTTCTTGTCGAAGAAGAACATCTCCGCAAGCGACGTCACGGTCATGGGCTCCTTCAGGTGCGCGGATATGTAGTCGTACACCTGCATCACGTCCCTGTAGCGCTGGCCCGTGCGTTCGTTCATGGCGCCGGGCACGCTCGACAGCACGCGGCTCATGTGTATCAGCAGCTGCGCGACCACGAGGCGGCTCAGCGAAGCGCTGTCCACGTCGTTCAGCTTCTTTTCGTGCAGCAGCGAGAACAAAAGCTCGATCATGAGCTCATAGGTCTCGGCGTCGGGCACGATCAGGTGGCGGCCCTTCAGGCCGTCCTTCATCAGGTTGCGCAGGCGCGGCAGCATCGCGGTGAGGCTTTCCACAAAGCCCGTGTCCAGCCACAGTATGAAGCGCTCGACTTCCAGGCCGGGCACGCTCACGCGCGTGAAGTGCGTCTCGCCGGGCGGCACCATCACCACCATGCCCGGGCTCAGTCTGTAGCGCTGGCCCTCGACCGCGTATTCTATGCCCTCGGTGCGGGGAAAGAATATCTCGAAAAAGTCGTGACTGTGGGGCTCTATGGAGCCGGACGCCCGGTCCAGCCGGTGGAATATCTCAAAGTCGTTCTCCTGCATGACCTGGCGCACGTCAAAGGGAGAGACATAGGACATGTTCATGCGCGCACCTCCATTTTCCCCACATTGCATATTATATCCGAAATTGATGTTTTTTGCAATGTATTTTAAGAGAATTACCATGGACATTCTTTACAGAGTGTGCTTTAATATTTACGATACGGGTCGAAGGCGCTGAAAGACGCGCACACGATAAACGGGATCCCAAGGCGGCCGGCAAGGGCTGTCTGGAATATAAATCAAGGAGGAACCTCTCATGAAGAAACTGTTTGGCATCGTTCTGGTACTGGCCATGCTCCTTTGCAGCATGACTGCTCTGGCCGAAGAGCCCATCACCCTGACCTATGCCGAGGTCAACCCCGTCGAAGGCACCGTCGTCGGCGACGTGGCCCTGGCCTTCAAGGAGAAGCTCGAAGAGCTGTCCGGCGGCGCCATCGTGGTCGACATCCAGGCCAGCGGCGTCATGGGCGATGAGAAGACCGTCCTGTCCAACATCTTTGCCGGCGACACCTCCGTGGACATCGTCCGCATCTCCGCGTTCGCTCTGAACCAGTACGGCGCGCAGAAGAGCGTGTTCCTGACCCTGCCCTACGTGTTCACCAGCGAGGATCACTACTGGAACTTCGTCGCCAGCGACCTGGCCAAGGAGTTCCTGGCCGAGGCGAAGGAAGTCGGCATGCCGCTGACTGGCCTGGCCTACGGCGAAGAGGGCTTCCGTCACTTCTTCCTGAAGAACGAGGCCCACACCATCGAGGACCTGAAGGGCCTGAAGATCCGCGTGTCCGACGACCCGATCATGACCGGCATGGTCTCCGGCCTGGGCGCCGCCGCCACCACCGTGTCCTTCGGCGAGCTGTACAGCGCGCTGCAGACCGGCGTTGTCGATGCCGCCGAGCAGCCCATCACCAACTACCTGTCCAACTCCTTCCAGGAGGTCGCTCCCTACCTGCTGAAGGACGGCCACACCCTGGGCACCATCGAGCTGATCGCCACCGACGCTGCTCTGGAGAAGCTGACCGACGAGCAGAAGGCCATGGTGCAGGAAGCCGCCGATTATGCCATGCAGGTTTGCAAGGAGTC
>SVGK01000101.1 GCA_015056395.1 Clostridiales bacterium | reverse complement strand
TGGCCGGCGTGCTGTACGGCATCTCCGCGTTCCTTGAGGCGGGCCGCATCACCTCCGTCGGCGCGAACACGGGCCTGAACTACGAGACGGACGCCATATCGGCGGTCGTCGTGGGCGGCGTGTCGTTCTCCGGCGGTGTCGGCACCATACAGGGCGTCGTGATCGGCGCGATCATACTGCAGGCCATCAACTACGCGCTGCAGTTCCTGGGCGTCAATCCGTACATCCAGTACATCATCCGCGGTCTGATCATCGTGCTGGCGGTCTCCATCGACGTGCGCAAGTACATCGTCAAGAAGTGATATGGAAAAGCGCGATCCTTCGCTCGGCGCGCGCGACGAAATGGCGCGCGCCGAGCAGACGGCGAAGGCCGACCCGGCGCGTCCGAAGCGCTACAGGCTCTACGACAGGATCGCGGCGCACGCGACCGTGGGCATGATGAACGTGATCATCATCGCGGCGGCGGCGCTGCTGGTGCTGGCGCTGGTCATAGGCATCGCGACCGGGACGAGATGAAAGTGAAGGAAAAACGGGACAAGGGGCGAACGCCCTTTGTCCCGTTTTGGCGGGGGAATAGGACTATGCCTGCACGGCGGCAAGCTTTTCACTGATGGCTTCGGTGATGAAAGCGTTCAGCGACTGTTGATGCGATATGGCATATATGGCAGCTTGTCTGTGCAGTTCGGCGCCGATACGCACGTTGAGGCTTCCCTTGTAAGCGACCTCCGGTCGGGTACCCTCTGCGGCACAGAGGCCGAGATAGTCATCCACGGCATCGTGAAAATCGTGCACGAGCTCTGCGGCGGTCGTTCCCTCATACGAGATCATGGAACGTATGCCCTGCACCCGGCCGAAGAACAGGCCATCGGCTTCTGAAAACTCCACGCTTCCGATATAGCCCTTATATTCCATCGTATTGTTCATAACAAACCCTCCTGCCTGAGCAGCTCGATCAACTGCTTGATCTGGTATTGCAGCAATTCCCTTCTCGGATGTGGTTTATGCAGCAAGATCTTGACCTTGTGCGCCTCGCTTGAGAACATGACGCGGGAGCCGCTGCTCCTTCCTTTGTTGCTTTTGCGGAAACCGAAGAATCCGAGCAGTGTCTCGGCATCGTCAAAAGTGAAGTCCTTTGGACTCGACTTCAGTTTTGCGATCAGCTTTTCCTTCTGCCCCAAATCGTCGTCACCTCCGTGTACAGTATAACATATCTGAGTGTAAAATGCAACTGGATGCGGTTGCATGTTGGGACAGGAAGGACGGTTCTGCCTGTCCTACATCGACATTCGATCGGCTGGCGGGGCGGCGTGGCTGTTGCCGGGGAACGGTACGATGTACGGGATGCGGGAGGGAGGCGCGGATGACGGGGCGACGACGGGGCGGACGCCATGAATGGCGTCCCTACGGAGGCGCAGTTCGCAGGTCGGTATGGATGATGGAACGTGCGATCGTTCGTGTACCGCATGGAGGTCACGCCGTAGGGGCGCGCCTTGGTGCGCCCGTGTTCCGCCCGCGTGTGCGACGACAGATGCCATGTCTGTGGCACCATAGATGGCGCCGCTGCGGAGGGGCCGGGATGCATGAGATCATGGCGCGACGGTTTTGTGAGATTTGATGACAAATATCCATAATTAGATACATACAGGCAGGATTTTCGACGTTTGTGTCGAACAATATTACATTCATATTATTTTTTCGTTGGATCGCAATCGACATCGAAGGGGGGACGGGATTATGAGGAGGTTCTTTTTTCGGCTCAGCTGCCTGATGCTGATCTTGATCGGCATGGCGGTTTGTACAGGGGTAGATGCGTTTGCGGCGACGGCCTCGGATGTCGCGCCGATCGCGGAGGGGTACTATGCCGGGCACCACTATGCGGTGTACAACATTGGCATGACGTGGCCCGCTGCGAAGCTCTTCTGTGAGAAGATGGGCGGACATCTGGCAACGATCTCATCGTCTGGGGAGAACAAGTATCTCTCCGACTTCATCAAGAGCAATGGGATACATACCGCGTACTTTGGCTATACCGACGAGGCCCAGGAGGGCACATGGGTCTGGGTCACCGGGGAAAAGATCACCTACACGAACTGGCACAGCGGTGAGCCGAACAATGACATGGTCGGCGAGAATTATGCCGAGTTCTATTGGTCATTCGACGATGGCACGTGGAATGACGGCGACTTTGGCGGATATACGGGCAGCGACAGCACAAACTTCATCTGCGAGTGGGACACGAACAAGTCCGACCAGTACATGATACTCGTCGTGGATGAAAACGGCGACCCGATCGAGGACGCCACAGTCGCGTTCGAGAGCAAGGACTCAAAGCAGACGGGCATCGACGGCATCGCCTACTTCGACGCATACACCGCCTTCTCGGCGGCGAATCCCGTCATCACCGTCTCGAAGGACGGCTATCTCTCGTGGACGAACAAGAACACGAACTGGACGAAATCGGCCTCGCGCTTCGAGACCGTGATACTCTACCCCGCGAGCGCGGGGACCATGAAGCTGAAGAGCGCTCTGTACTCCAACTTCAGCGATATGTCCCTGTCTACGAATCTGCTGACCACCACCAAGAAGATCAGCCTGGGCAACGACGCCTTCCTGACGGGCGATATGGACTTCGGCAACTTTTATGTGACCGTTCGCGCGAACAAGGTCGGCAATGTGTCCGAATACCAGCTCTGGCAGGGGCGAAAGAAGATCGCGACCAGCGCCTCGGGCAAATTCAGCCTGAACAGCGACAGCTTCGCCAAGGGCGGTGACTGCTTCATACGCGTTGTGGGCACGGACGGCACGAAGACGGACACGCACATCAACCTGACGTTCACCGAAGAGAAAGTCAACAAGGTCAATTCCATATCGCTGACGGGCAAGGCGATCAGCATAGCGGTGAGCGACGACGTTCCCTTCGTGGGCGGCAGCAAGCTCAACTTGAGTATGCCCATCACCGTGCCGGTCACATTTGCCGTGGATGAGGAGAAAATCAGCATAGGCTTCAATGTCAATGTCGCAGGAGGTAAGAGCGAAAAGGAACAGATCAAGGCCGCCAAGGATATGATCTCGGACATGAAGAGCCTGAACGGTTTGGATATGTTCAGAAGACATGACAACATGATGTCCGGCGGTCAGGTAAGGAAATACAATTCGCTGATCAAGGATACGAACCAGTGGAAGTTCTTCAAGAATGGATCGGTCAGCGTGCTGGGCTATGCTGAAGTGGATCACGGCGGCACGAAGGCGAAGGGCGCCATCATGGTGGTCGGCAAGATCGACGTAGCCAGCTATGATTTCAACACGTGGTGCGTGGTGGTCCCGGTCACGGTGCAGTTCAAGTTCGGCGTCGAGGGCACGCTGACCGGCGAGATCAGCTACGATATCAACACTTCGACGCTGGACGGCGGCGTGCGCTTCACGCCATCGGCGACACTGACCGCCTTTGGCGGTATCGGAGTGAGCAAGCTTGCAGGTGTAGGCGTGTACGGCAGCGCGAAGCTGCTGGGTGATTTCAGCATATTGCCGCAGCCAATGGTCAACAAGGTCGACCTGACCGGCGAGCTGGGCGTGAAGGCCTATCTTGCGTGGCTGACTTACGAAAAGCCCTTCGCTTACAACACCTGGCACCTCTACACGGGCAACACGGCGCGCGGCATGCCGCTCAACGAGGACCTCGAGGTGATCGACCCGAACGGCAATGTCGCCAGCACCGAGGAGGTGCTCTACCGCCAGCTCATATCGGGCATGTACGACGCCTCGCAGTATAAGCGCGCGGACCTGAGCTACCTCGCCGACGAGACGGACCTGATGGGCGCGTCGGCGGAGCCGGAGCGCACCGCGCGCGCCACGGACGCGCAGGCGACGTTCACATCGCTGATCAAAAACACCTACCGCAACGCGCAGCCTGTGATGGTCGCGGCGGACGACGCGCTGTACGCGGCGTTCCTGCGCGCGGACGCTTCCACGGGGAACGTCGCCACGGTGGTGTCGCGCTACGACGGCGAGAACTGGGACACCGCGGTGGCGGTGTCGGAGGACGACATACTGGACGGCACGCCGTCGCTTCTGTACGACGGCACGAACCTGTGGCTGGCGTACGCGCGCACGGACAGCGGCTACGATCCGGACTCGCTGCTGTCCTACGCGCAGAGCCAGCAGATCGTGGTGGGGCGCGTGAACAAGTCCACGCTCAAGTTCACGCAGTCGAAGGCGTACAGCTGCTCCGGCTACGGCCACATGCAGTCTCTCAAGCTGGTGGGCGGGAAGCCGACGCTGGTCTACGTGGATTCGACCGTGACGGACGACAACAGCGTGCTGTGGCCCGAGGCGAACGCGATCTACAAGGCGACGTGCTCCGGCACGACCTGGGGCAGTGCGACGCTGGTCAAGAAGGTCAACAAGGTGGTCTCAGAGATCACGGTGGGAGAGAAGGACGGCGCGCTGGCGATAGGCTGCGTGCTGGACGAGGACGGCTACTACGACACGAACACCGACCGCAACGTGTACATACTCACAGGCAGCACGCTCTCGCTGGTGGCGGAGGGGTGCGACGGGCTGGAGTTCGGCGCGCTGCCGGGCACGACGAAGGACGTGTTCCTTTGGATCGAGGGCGACACGATACGCACGTCGAACGGAAAGAGCGTGACGGTGCCGGGGCTGACGGGCGGCTACAAGGTCGTGGGCGACAGCATCTACTACAGCGCCACGACGGAAGCGGGCGCGGAGCTGAGCGTGATCAAGTACGTGAACGGCGGCTGGACGGAGCCGATGAAGCTGACGGACGGCACGGGCTACTTCGAGGATCTGAACGTGGTGACGATGAACGGCGAGGACTACGCGCTGGGCATGTACGCGAACGTGAAGATCGGCGAGGAGACCATCACGGACAAGAAGGACCTGGTCTGGACGAAGGTCGCGTCGGTGAGCGACATACGCATAGACGACGTGGAGTACACGGTAGATGGCATCGCCGCGGGCGACAGTGTTCCTGTGAAGGTGACGGTGACGAACGCGGGCGACCACGCGGTGACGAGCCTGCGCGTGAGCCTGAAGGGCGGCGAGACGGTGACGTATGAGGACGTCGACATGGCGGTGGGCGCAAGCGCGGAGGTGAACGTGACGCTCACATGCCCGGAGGAACTGACGCAGATCAAGATACACATACGCGAGAAGAGCTGGACGGACTACAACCCGGACGACAACACGGTGTACGTGCCGCTGGGATATCCGGACATGACGGTGACGATGGCGCAGCAGCAGATCGGTCAGAAGACGACGATCTACGCCTACGTGGGCAACGAGGGCGTGGGCATGGGCTCGGGTACGGTGACGTTCGTGGGACCGGACGGCGAGGTGCTTGGGGAGAAGTTCTTCAGCAACGTGCAGCCGGGAGACATCGTGGTGGCGAGCGTGGATTTCGATTGGGAGAGCTACGCCGCGGACAGGCTCGACGTGGGGGCGGAGCTGACGCTCAAGCAGGAAGACCTGTACGACTACAACAACACGGCCACGCTGCACATAATGTACAACGGGCATCGCAAGGACGAGACGCCTGACATGGTGCTGCCGAAGGCGCTTGAGAAGATTTCGGCGGGGGCGTTCATGGGCGGCGTGTTCAAGTCCGTGAAGATACCGGAGGGCGTGACGTTCATCGGGAACAAGGCGTTCGCGGAGTGCCCGAACCTGGTGCAGATCGAGATCCCGGCGTCGGTCACGGTGATCGCGACGGACGCCTTCGAGGGCACGGACGGCTTCGTGATCTACTGCCCGAAGGGCAGCTACGCCGAGACCTTCGCCCAGTATTACAAGTATATGTACGTGGCGGAGTGAGGCGGAAAAGTACGGTTGACAACCTGAGGGAAACGGTGGTAATATTACATTGAAAGTGTCCCAAGGCCTCTGTGGAAGCACATGGGTCTTGGGACATGTCATTTGTATATGTTCGGAGGTGCAGATCCCGTGGATCAGGATACTATGGCGTTCGTCATCTACATGATCCATCGTTGTGCGAATAAATGGAAGGATTCACCGGCACAGACCTATAAAATACTGAAGGAAGCCGGTTGTATCGAAAACTATCTTGTGCCGCATTATGATGTGTTGCATACGCAATCAAGCGATTATGTGGTTAATGATATAGAGAAATACATTCAGAGGAGAGGTGCCGGAGCATGATCGTCTATCACGGCTCCACGGTGATCGTTCGTCGACCGGACACGCTTCATTCATATCGCGCCCTGGATTTTGGAAAGGGCTTCTATGTGACAACGGTACGCGACCAAGCTGTCAGATGGGCTCTGCGAAGGGCAGATCTGTTCGGAGGCAAGGCTATCGTCAATCAATATGAAATGGAACTCGATCTGTCAGGACTGCAGACCAAATGCTTTCCGGATGATCTTGAGGAATGGATCGAATTTGTTTGTGATTGCCGTGATGGAAGTGTGATCTATGAACAATTTGATTTGATCATTGGGAAGGTCGCAGATGATAAGGTGTTCCGAGTCGTTGATCTATTCCAATCGGGCCTATGGGACAAGGAAAGAGCCTTGAAAGAGATCCGCGTATATCCAAATTATGACCAGATCGCATTTATTACGCAGAAAGCCATCGACAGATTACTGCGCTACAGTTGTAGCTGGGAGGTATGAGATGTGGATGATCGTGTTCTGGAACAGTTTTATCAGGAGCGACTGGAGGAGCGACTGATCGCCTGTATAGCGAAGAAGAATGATCTTTCTGTGGAAAAGGCTATGGATATTTACTATGGCAGCCGGTTGGCTGAGAAGATCCATAAAGGCACAGGAGGCGTACAGTATCTCGACTATAAGGTCCTTTCCGATATCCTGAGTGATACGGAACCTGAATTGTTCGTTATGGAAGAGTAGGCACGTTTTTTAATTCGACCTGAATTGGACGGACGCCGTGAATGGCGTCCCTGCGGGAGCGTGCCCACCTGCCTCCAAACGAACGACGAGACGGGAAGCGCGCGGCTTCCCGTCTCTCTCGCTCTTTCGACCTGTCAGCTCAGCTTGTTGTATATCCTGTTGCCTATGCTCTGCACCAGCTGGACGAACACGATCAGCACGAGGCTGGTGGCGATCAGGTATTCGATCTTATACGCCTGATAGCCCTTTCGTATCGCCACGTCGCCCAGACCGCCCGCGCCGATCGCGCCGCCCATGGCGCTGTAGCCCACCAGCGAGATCATCGTCAGTATGATGCCCGAGAGTATCGCGGGGAAGGCCTCCTTGAAATAGACGCGCACGAATATCTGCAGGTCGCTCGCGCCGAACGAGCGCGCCGCCTCGATCAGGCCGGGGTCGACCTCGCGGAACGCGGATTCGACCACGCGCGCCACGAAAGGTATCGCGGAGATGGTCAGCGGCACGATGGCCGCGCGCGTGCCTATGGCCTTGCCGGCGATGGCGCGCGTCAGCGGTATCAATATCACCATCAGTATGATGAACGGGAACGAGCGGAACACGTTCACCACGAAGCTCAGCGCGGAATACACCACCTTGTTGGGCTTCAGCCCGTCCGGCGCGGTCAGCGTCAGCACCACTGCGGGTATCATGCCCAGCAGCACGGAGAACAGCGTGGACCAGAGCACCATCGTAAGGGTCTGGCCGAAGGCTGTCCAGATCATAGACCACATCTGTTGGTCCGCCATTCAATACCCCTCCTCTGCGATGATGCCCTTGTCCTTCAGGTACTTCAGCACCTGCGCCGCGTCGCGCGGCTTGACGTTCAGCACGAGGCTGCCCAGTATCTGGCCGCGGAAGTCCTCTAAGTTGGCGCGGCATATCGAGAAGTCGACGTTCAGGTCGCGCGCCATGTTCGATATGACCTCGGACTCGAAGGCGTTTTCGGTGAAGAACAGCTTGATGTAGCGCCCCTTGTTCGGCAGGGCCTCCTCGTCCGTCTTGCCCAGGAAGGCGCGTATGTCGTCGTTGGGCATGACGAACAGCTCTTCGGGCTTGCCCTCCTGAATCAGGTGGCTGTCCTTCAGGAAGGACACGCGCTCGCAGATCTGCTTGACGACCTCCATCTGGTGCGTGACGACCACCACGGTCAGCCCCAGCTCGTTGCGTATCTGCTGCAGAAGCTGCAGTATGCCCTGCGTGATGCGCGGGTCCAGCGCGCTGGTCGCCTCGTCGCAGAGCAGTATGCGCGGGTTCAGCACCAGCGCGCGCGCGATGGCGACGCGCTGCTTCTGGCCGCCGGAGAGCTCGCGCGGGCGCGCCTTCAGCTTGTCGCTCAGCCCGACCAGCTCGATCAGGTCCAGTATGCGCTTTTTGTTCTCCGGCTTGCGCGGGCTCAGCCCGGCAAAGCGCATGGGCAGCGCCACGTTGTCGAACACGTTCAGGCGCGAAAGCAGGTTGAAGTTCTGGAATATCATGCCCATCTGCTTCTGCAGCGCGTGCAGCTCCTTTGTGGACAGCGCCTTGACCTCCTGCCCGTCGATCTTCACGCTGCCCAGCTGATAGGTCTCAAGGCCGTTGATGCACCGCAAAAGGGTGGATTTTCCCGCGCCGCTCTGGCCTATGATGCCGTAGATCTCGCCGTCGTTGATGTGCAGCGATATGTCCTCAAGCACTGTCAGGTCGTCGAAGCGCTTGCCCAGGTGGCTTATCTCGATCATAGGGTCATTCTCCTTATAAACCGATATATGGGGCAGGAGAAGCTCTCCTGCCCCAATGCGGCTTCATGCGCGCCGTGGGATCATTCGGCCAGATCCGCGGCGGGGATCACGGAGCCGGGATAGGTCTCGTTGATGAAGTTGACGACGTCCTCGTTCGCGAAGGCGGCGATCAGCGCCTGCGTCTTGGCGGAGTCCTCGGTGCCTTCCTTGACGACCAGGTAGTTGATGTACTTGTAGCTCTCGTCGCTGTCGGCGGCTTCGATCACCAGGGAATCCTCGGCGGGGTTCAGGCCGGCTTCAAGCGCGTAGTTGCCATTGATGACGGCGGCCTCGACGTCCTCCA
>SVGK01000100.1 GCA_015056395.1 Clostridiales bacterium | reverse complement strand
GCTCGACGCCTCTGTTTTGCCCTGATTCTGCGTGCTTTGTTTTAAGCCTTTGTTTAAAGTTGACAGCGTTGCCCCAAAGGGGAAGGTTTGGGTGACGATGGCAGCTGATATCTGCCGCTACGGATGATGCCGCGAACATATCCGCCGTAGGGACGCCGCTCATCGCTCTCGGCGTCCGTGCGGCGTGCCGCCAGTACCCAGGCCAATCGGACATCTTATCATCCCCGCGACCTCGCCCCATACGGCGCCTGCCCGTTTACATCTCACGACTATACATTACTCATTACTCATTCCTCATTACTCATTTAAATTGTTAATTGTTAATTATTAATTGCTAATTATTGATCTTCCCCCTCCCTTTTCAGCTTCCTTTAAGCCTCCCATGCTACCCTCCTCCCCGTAACGACGCAAGCGGCGCTTGCGGGAACGAGGAGGAGCATGCACGTATGAAGCGCATTCATAAACTCATCGCGCTTGCGATGATCGCGGCGCTGCCGTTCGACGTCCCGGCCCTGTCCGAGGAGGAAACGGCGGCGGCCGTCGAGTATATTGCGGAAGAAGCCGCGCCCGCGACGGACGAGGCGGAGCCCGCGGACGATGGGGCAGAGGGTGAAGCAGACACCGAAGAAGATGCAAAGATCGATCCAACGGCCGCTAAGGTGACGGTACCGGCCGAAGAGCCTGCCGCAGAGCCTTTGACTGAGGACCAGACCTCTCTTTCGGAGGAGGCCGACGCATCCGGGCCCGAAGAAGACGCCTCCTTGCCTGAAGAGGAAGGGGCCGTCGCACAGACGCTCGAAGCGCCCGCGATCACCGCACTGGGCGCAGACATGGAAGAAGGCGTGTGGCTTTTCGGCGCGGATGGCGGGACGGATGAGGTCTCATTCAGCTGGTCGTGTGCCGGGGCCGAGGCCTATCAGGTGTCCGTCGAGGACACCTTCTCGGACGATGACGCGCATTACGAGGCGCTGACGCTGTCGGCGGATCTGTTCGAGGAAGGCCGGGTCTACGCCATGCGCGTGACCGCGAGCGCAGGAGATGAAAGCGCGGAAGCCGAGGTGTACTTCGCCGTCGCGGCGGCACAGGCAGAGGATGAAGAAACGGCGGCGGACGAGGCCCCTTCCTCCGAAGAAGATACATCCTCTGAAGACGAGGCCGCCTCCTCCGAAGAAGAGGACACATCTTCCGAAGACGATACATCCTCCGAAGACGAGGACAGCACATCTTCCTCGAGTTCTAAAAAGTCCTCCAAGAAGAGCAGCTCGTCCCAAAAGAGCAGTTCCTCCTCTTCGAAGAAGAGCGGCTCCGGTTCCTCGAAGAAGAGCAGCTCCGGCAAGTCGAAGGACGATGCGGACGAAACATCGTCCGTCGCCGATACGGCGGACACGCAGGGCATCACGCTCGACGACGGCGCGGCCTATGCGTCCGCGCTGGACGGGAGCACGCTCCGCCTGACGCCCGAGGGCGAGGGGACGGTGTGGCGCGTCGCTGAAGGCGCGCTGGACGCGCTGTGCGAAAGCGGCGTCCAAACGATCGAATTCGCGTTCGCCGAGGGCGCCGTCGCGCTTGCGCTCACCGCTTCGGAGGAGGGCAGTGCGCTGAACGAAAGCCCGGCGCTCTCCATAGACGCAGACGGCGTGACGGTCGTGGGGCGGACGGTGTCGTTCGCGCTCTCGAAGGCAAGCGGGAAGTCCGGCAAAAAGCCCGCGCGGAGCGGCGAAAGCTGAAGTTTTTCAATCTTCGTTTAAGCTTTCGGCGATATGATCCCATCGTCACAGGACAGGAGGACAACGACCATGGCGACACAGATGACATTCAAACGCTACGAGATCAAATACATGCTGAGCCGGGCCCAGGCGGCGTCGCTGAAGACCGAGATGGGGGCGCACATGGCGCTGGACCGCTTCGGGCATTCCACCATACGCAACATCTACCTGGACACGGACAGCTTCCGGCTGGTACGCCGCTCGATAGAGAAGCCCATGTACAAGGAAAAGCTGCGCGTGCGCGCCTACGACAAGGCGGGCCCCGACGACCCGGTGTTCGTGGAGCTCAAGAAGAAGTTCGACGGCGTGGTCTACAAGCGGCGGCTCACGCTTGCGCACAGGGCGGCGATGGACGCGCTGGAGCAGGGCGCGCCGCTTCCCGCGATAGGGCAGATCGCGTGTGAGATCGAGGCGTTTCGGCGGTTCTACGGCCCGACGCTTGCGCCTGCGATGTTCTTGAGCTATGAGCGCGAGGCGTACTTCCCGACCGACGGCGCGGACTTCAGGCTGACGCTCGACGAGAACATACGCTGGCGCACGGACCACATCGATCTAAGCGGCGACTGCCGCGGATGCGCGCTGCTCAGGCCCGACCAGGTGCTCATGGAGCTCAAGACGCCCGGCGGCATACCGATGTGGATGGTGCACTTCCTTTCGGAGCACCGCATACGCAAGATCTCGTTTTCAAAATACGGCACGGCATACGGACAGATGCTGGCGAACGACGACATGATGGGAGGCAAACACTATGCTTGATACGATATTCAAAGGGATCTTCGACACCGCGTCCATGACGGTGATACCCGTTTCCGAATTCCTGCTCTGCGCGGCGGTATCGCTTGCAATCGGCGCGGTCATCGCGCTGACGGCTTCCAGGCGCACCGGCTATTCGCACAGCTTCCTGGCCGCGCTGGCGACGCTGCCGGCGCTGGTCTGCGTGACGATCATGATGGTCAACGGCAACATAGGCGCGGGCGTCGCCACGGCGGGCGCGTTCAGCCTCGTGCGCTTCCGCTCCGCCACGGGCTCGGCCAAGGAGATCGCGCTGATATTCATGGCGATGTTGGCGGGCCTCGTGGCCGGCATGGGCTATCTGGCCTACGCGGCGCTGTTCACACTGGTGATGTGCATCGTGTTCCTGGCGCTGGGCCGCTTCGACCCAGAGTCGCGCGGCCTCGTGAAGACGCTGCGCATCACGATACCGGAGGACCTGGATTACGAAGGCGTGTTCGACGAACTGCTTTCCGAATACTGCAAAAGCTGGAAGCGCACGCTGGTCAAGACCGTGAACATGGGAAGCCTGTTCCGCCTGAGCTACCTTGTGACGTTCAAGCAGGGCGCGGACGAAAAGGCGTTTATCGACAGGCTGCGCTGCCTGAACGGCAATCTGGAGATCGCGCTGCTGCAGGGCGAGAGCGCCGGTTCGGACCTGTGACGGACGCGTCGCGATATGGAACGATACTGCTTCAAAGGGGGAAAACGCGATGAAGCATTTATATAGACATATCTCGCTCGTCGCCGCCGCGGCGCTCATGGCGCTGATGGCGGCGGGGGCCTGTGCGGCGCCGTCGGTGACGCTGCCGCAGCTGGACGACTGCTTTACCGAAAAGGACCTGTCGGGAGACTGGGACGCCACGGCCATCGAGATACTGCTGACCGGAGAGACCGCGGAGACGCGCGCCAACGCCGTGAGCATAGAAGGCGGCACGGTCACGATCATGGACGGCGGCATGTACGTGCTCTCCGGTACGCTGGACGACGGCACGATCGTGATCGACTTGAAGGACGACGAGCGCGTGCAGCTCGTGCTGGACGGCGTCGACATCACATGCTCCGACGGCCCCGCCATATACGTCAAGCAGGCGGACAAGGTGTTCATCACGCTGGCGGAAGGCACGGAGAACCGCCTTTCGAACGGCGGCAGCTTTGCGGAAGAGGGCGTCGAGGCCGTGATCTACGCCGACGAGGACCTGACCTTCAACGGCACGGGCGCGCTCGCGATCGACTCGCCCGCCGGGGACGGCATCGACGGCAAGGACGACGTCAAGTTCGCCTCAGGCACGTATGTGATCACGGCGTCCGGACGCGGCATAGACGCCAACGATTCGATCCGCATCGCGGACGGCAGCTTCACCATCACCACGGACGACGACGCCATGCGCGCCAGGCACGAGAACAACGAGGACCTTGGATATGTCTACATATGGGGCGGCACGTTCGACATCACGGCCGGCGGCGGCGCGGCCAACGGCGCGCAGCACGCGGACGCCATGGCCTTCGGCGGCATGATGGGCGGCCACAGAGGCATGGGCGGACAGAGGCCGTCGCGCGCCGCGCAGACCGACGCGGAGGCGCAGGGGACGGACGAGTCCGCAGCGTCCGCGCAGTCGGAAGAGGAGGACGACATGCCTGTGCCGCCTGACTTTACGGGCGAGGAGGGCGAGATGCCCGAGATGCCCGGCTTCACGGGCGAGGAGGGCGAGATGCCCGAGATGCCCGACTTCACGGGCGAGGAAGGCGAGATGCCCGAGAGGCCTGATTTCGCGGGCGAGGAGGGCGAGATGCCCGCCGGCTTCGCCGAGGCGTGGGGCGGTGCCTCGGCTTCGGGAACCGAAGCGGAAGACACGGCCAAGGGCATCAAGGCCAGCGGCGACATCGTGATACTGGGCGGAACGTTCTCGATCGACGTCTCCGGAGACGCGCTGCATGCGGACCGCGATCTGGTGCTGTTCGACGGCATGTTGACCATCGCGGCGGGCGATGACGCGGTGCACGCGGACAAGGCCGTGAACATCATGGGCGGATATGTCGACATCACGCAGAGCTACGAGGGCATCGAGGGCGAGGACATCTATATGAGCGGCGGCGACATACGCCTGGTCGCTTCGGACGACGGCCTGAACGCGAGCGCGGACGCGGAGGAACGCGAGTCGTTCTCGGCGCAGGAGGGCGTCGTGATCGAGATCAGCGGCGGCACGCTGTACGTGGACGCGGAGGGCGACGGCATAGATTCCAACGGCGACCTGACCGTCACCGGCGGCACGATCGTGGTCGACGGCCCGCAGAACAGCGGGAACGGCGCGCTGGACTACAACGGCACGGCGGTCATATCGGGCGGCACCGTGGTCGCGGCCGGCTCGTCCGGCATGGCGGAGGTATTCTCCGAGGGATCCACACAGGCCTCGTTTCTGACGAGCCTGAGCGGACAGGCGGGCGAGATCGCCGTGACGGACGCCGACGGGGGCGTCGTCGTGACGGCGGAGGTCGGGAAGGACTTTTCAACCGTGGTGGTCAGCGCGCCGGCGCTTCAGGTGGGGGAGACGTACACGGTGGCGTGCGGCGATAAGAGCGTGGAGGTCACGCTGACGGGCACGGTCACGGGCGCCGACGCCGGCGGCATGAACGCCATGGGCGGCATGTTCGGGCACAAGGGCCAGCACGGCGCGCAGGGCGGCGAGGAGGAACGACAGGAGGAACAGGCGGCGGAAGCAAGCGAAGGGGAGACGGGCGAGTGACGTGTCTTCCGATCGTGCGGAGAACGTGATGAACGCACCCGACACCCGTCGCTTTGCGGACCAGCTGCCTGAACAACATGCTCTTCTCTCAAAGATGGACCGAGGGCTGTCCCGGAGCGATCGCATCCGTTCCGGGGCAGCCCTCGCGTAACTTATGCAGGCAGTGTCATTCGAACAGCATCGACGGGCCTATGATCACGGCGTCGGTCAGGTCGATGGGCGCTATGGGCGTCTTTTCGACGGCCTCTATCCGCGCCTTCGCGACCGCCTGCGCATCGGCTGTGAGCGCCGCGGTGAAAACGTCCAGCGCGGGATCGAGCGAGAGCGACAGCTGCGCCTCGATATCCGGGCCGGTGATCGCATACGCGCGTTCAAGCGCTGTGTCGACGGTGCGCTCGACCGTGATCTGCGCGCCGTCCGAATCGATCGTCAGCTTGCCCGGCACATAGTCGAAGCGCGTATCCGTGAGGATCATGGGCTCCTTCTGCGCGGCGAATGGGTTCACCGCACGGCGTTCGGCGAAATAGCGTCCCTGCGCCTGTTCTATGGCCATGTCGTCGGTCAGCGTGCACGCGGCCTCGCAGCTGTAGGTCACGGGTCCATGCTGCAGATCCGTATACACGAGGGATGCGTTGCAGGCATTTCCCTCCCGCGCCGCGTGGAAGCTGAGTGCTGGGTCCTTCCATACGAAGCCGCGCATGCGCGCATAGGTGTCGTCCAGATAGTCGAACGCGAAGGAAGTCCTGTCCATGTCCTGTTCAATGCGCACGTCCAGCGACTTGGTCGTGCTGCGGAGCATGTCGAAACCCTTGACGCTGAGGCCGTCTTCGTACAGCGAGGCCGACCAGACCATGTGCGTGGACGTGTGCGATCTGTAGCTCTCGCTGTATTCGCAGCGCATGCGGTTTTGATCGAACAGCCACAGATCCACCGTGCGGCCGCGGTCGTTCGGAAGCTCCATATCCAGCCGCATGCGGGTGTAGTACATGCCGTATCCCACGCGCAGTTTGAACGCCGTATCCAGGAACGACAGCCGCGCGGAGATCCCGGAGGGATCGCCGTGCACGTCGAGCGCGGCGATGCGCGTGGCGACAGGTTCGTCGCGCATATAGTCCGTCTCGTCCAGCGTCGCGGTGAAGGCGCCCCAATACGCGTCCGCCGCGCTCACGTCCAGATGCAGCGCGCCCACGGGCTCGCCCTGTACGCGCGCCTCCATGTCCGCCCTTATCGCCTGCGCCTCGAGCTGCGCGTCCAGCGTGATCTCGGTGTCGCCCATCGCCATGTATCCGCTGAGCTCGTGCTGATCCGCGGTCAGGTCCACGTGGATGCTCTGCGGCATCTGCGACATGGCGTAGCTGTAGTCCCGCCGGTCGGCATCGAACGTCAGGGAGAGACCGTCGGATGTGCCCTTGAACTCTAGGGCGAAGCTCGTCTGTACGCCATATGCGCTCAGGCGGCCCGCGCCAGCGGCTTCTGTCCAGCCCTCCGTGAAGCTGCTGAAGGTCAGGTCCGCGTCCACCTGAAGGCCCGTCGCGGGCAGGCCGCTGCGCAGGGCCAGGCGGTAAAGCCCGCCGTTCTCGCGCAGCGCGGCCCACCCTTCGCGCAGCGACGCGCCATCCGTCTCCGGCATGAGCGATGCGATATACGGCTCGATGTGCGCGAAGGCCTCCGAATCCAGCGCGTGCGTGACGAACGTGTCCATGTTCGCATAAAGCTCTTCTTCGGTGAAACACACATGCAGCCTGAGCCCCCGGTACAGCGAAACGCTCGTCACGGCGGGCATCACGATGTCCTGCAAGGCCAGCTCCCAGAGCGCCTCCAGATCTTGGTCCAGCGTGTCGGGCGCGCTGGGCAGCGCCGCGTTGCCCTGCATCAGCGCGCGCAGCGGCTCGAGGTCGAGCGCATAGGTCCCGTAGGGCGTCGCCAGCGCGACGCTGTCGGAGCTCAACTGCAGCGTGCACAGGTCTTCGGCGATATCACGGATCTCCCCGTCCGGAGAAGGCGTCCCCGGGCCGCTGAGGGCGATCTCTGTGATGCCGCCGAATTGCCTGAGCGTCGCCGCGTAGGCGCCGTCGGGCGTGTGCAGGCTTCCGACGATGTCGGCCTCCGCGGGATCGAGCCCCAGCGCGAAGCCGAGCAGGGCTTCGGGGAAGGACAGTTCGGCGCCCTCGGCCATGGCGGGCACGCCGGCCGACAACAGGGCGCACAGCAGCAGTGCGAGCAGTCTCTTCATGGCTTCATGCTCTCCTTTCTTACAGGTCGTTTCGGTCTGTTCGATGCGACCATGCATCGTCACTATACGATGATTTTACATGTTTGACAGCCTCCTGTCAATATCGCATTTTCTGAAAAGCGCGGATATCTTTCCATCCTTTCATCAAATGGTGTCGTTTCATCGTATCATATCAATAAATATGGCGTAAAGGCGTTGACAAGAGGCGCCCCTTTGATGTACATTTGACATGGAACGGGAAAGAGAAGATATAAAGAGGAAAGATATGCCATGAAAAAAGTGTTCGCAGCGATGGTCATCGCGATTTATATGTTCGTCGGGGCAGCGTGCATGCAGCCGCAGCACGCGCGCGCCGAGGGCGGCGTGCCCTTTGCGGCCGCGCGCGACATCACGAAGAGCTGCACGCTCGAGGTGAACAAGGGCAAGAAGTCCTACCTCACGGACGACAAGGTCAAGACCTACTGGGGCCCGTGGCCCAAGGGTTCGTGGCTGGAGGTGCGCCTGCCGGACGGCGAGAGCGCGGGCCACATGATACTCGAGTGGTTCCACGAGCCCGAGGCCTATCTGATCGAGGAGTTCGACGCCGGCGGCACACTGCTGCGCGAGCGCGATCAGGACTGCACCTACAAGGGCATACACGTGACCTACGACCTGCTGCCGCAGACAAAGAGGATACTGCTCACGGTGAAGTCCGACGACGAGCGCATCAGCTCGATCAAGGTCTATTCGGAGGGCGCGCTGCCGGACACGGTGCAGTCGTGGCTGCCGCCCTACGAGAAGGCCGACGTGATGGTGGTTTCCACGCACCAGGACGACGAGCTGATATTCCTGGGCGGCACGATACCCTACTACACGATGGCGCGCGGCGTCAGGGTCACCGTGATGTACACGGTCAGCTGCGGGCGCTACCGCCGCATGGAGGCGCTGAACGGCCTGTGGGCCGCGGGCGTGCGCCACTACCCGGAGTTCATCAACCTGAAGGACGAGAACATCAGCAGCATCGACGAGACGCTCAAGCATTGGGGCGGCAAGGAGCACGTGCTGGAGCTGATCGTCGAGAGGATACGCCGCTACAGGCCCGAGGTGATCGTCGCGCAGGACCTGAACGGCGAATACGGGCACAACCAGCACAAGCTCACCAGCCGCATGATGCAGCCCGCCATAGAGGCCGCGGCGGACGCAAGTCAGTTCCCCGAGTCGTATCGGAAGTACGGCGCGTGGCAGGTCAAGAAGCTGTACCTGCACTTGTACGAGGAAAACCAGATCCGCATGGACTGGGAGACGCCGCTTGCGTCGCTGGGCGGGCGCAGCCCGCTGGACATGGCGAAGATCGCCTATGACGAACATGCCTCGCAGCACAAGTACTATCAGGTGAAGTCGGGCGGCAAATACGACAACGCGCTGTTCGGGCTGGTCTATTCGGCGGTGGGGCCGGACGTCGCCCGGAACGACATGCTCGAAAACATAGATCTCACGAACGACGACGCGGAGGCAGAAGCGTTCCCCGTGACGCGGA
>SVGK01000099.1 GCA_015056395.1 Clostridiales bacterium | reverse complement strand
AGCCTTTGTACGCCGTGGGCATGGCGCACACGAACGCGGCGATGTTCGCCGTTCCGTTCAGCGAAAACCCGGTGAAGGCCGCCCTGGTGTTCTACCTGGAGAGTTGGCGGACGCCGAGCATACTGGCCACGCTGGCCTTCGGCGTGGCGATACTCTGGGCGCTGCGCAACAGGCAGATCGTGCTGCTGGGCGGGCTTTTCATACTCACCTGGCGCATACAGTCGAACCTGGATTACGGCATACGGGGCATAGGGCTGATCGTGCTGTTCTACGTGTTCATACAGAAGTGGTGGGTGTCCCTGCCCATCGTCGCCGCATACATGATCTGGTGGGGCCTGCGCGGCAGCGCTTATGCGCTGTCGGGCTTCGGTGTCACGATCAGATACGGGCTTCAGATGTTCGCGATATTCGCGCTGCCGTTCATATACATACACATGCATACGAAGGTCAGGCTCAACAAGTGGGTGGCGTATCTGTTCTACCCGGGGCATTTGGTGTTGATCATGCTGCTGGACAGGTTCGTGTTCGTGTAGCGGAATGAGGAGTTAGGAGTTGTTGAGTTTACACTTCCCCTCCGTTGAAAACGCTCTTGAAATGTGCTATACTCTTTCCACATCAGATATGAAAGGGGTGCTTCCCAGATGAATGCAAGACCCATCACAAACGAGCTGCTGTCCGCGTGGTCCGAAGACTATTCCGGATCGCGCGAGCGCAGGCTGGCCACGCTTGCGCTGAGCAAGGCGGACGCGCGCGCGGCGGCGTATTCCGTGGGTGATTCCTTTGCCATGGCGCGCAATTTCTCCGTTGAGATACAGACGCTGCCCGTCACGAACCAGCGCCGCAGCGGGCGCTGCTGGCTGTTTGCGGCGACGAACGTTCTGCGCGAGCGCATCGCAAAGAAGCTGAACCTTGAGAAGTTCGAGCTCTCGCAGAGCTATCTTGCGTTCTGGGACAAGTTCGAGCGCGCGAACTGGTTCCTCGAGAGCATCATAGACACGGCGCATTTGCCCACGTCCGACCGCACGGTGCAGTTCATACTGACCACGGGCGTGCACGACGGCGGACAGTGGGAGATGTTTGCAAACATCGTGCGCAAGTACGGCGTGGTGCCCAAGGACGTGTACGGCGAGACGTTCCAATCCTCCGACACGGGCAGCATGAACTTCATACTGAACAGAAACCTCAAGGCCGACGCCGTCAGGCTGCGCGGTATGATCGCGGCGGGCGCGGCGGACGACGAGGTGCAGGCGGAGAAGAACGCCATGCTCGACAGGATATACGGCTTCCTGGCGTCCTGCTATACGGAGCCTCCGAAGGTCTTCGACTTCGAATACGTCGACAAGGACAAGAAGTACCACGTCGACCGCGCGCTCACGCCCGTATCGTTCTTCGAAAAGTACATAGGCGACCTGCTTGACCGCACCGTGTCGATCATCAACGCGCCGACAGAGGACAAGCCCTTCGGCAAGACCTATACGATACGCTATCTGGGCAATGTCGCGGGCGGGAACGATGTCGTGCATCTGAACCTCGACATGGCGCAGTTCAAGGCCGCGATCATCAGGCAGCTGCAGGATGGCAAGGTCGTGTGGTTCGGAAGCGACGTGGGCAAGTTCGGCGAACGCGAGAAGGGCATATGGGACGACCGCTCGTATGACCTCTCGCTTCTGTCCGGGCTGGACCTGGACATCTCCAAGGCGGACGGCCTGGATTACTGGTTCTCCGCGATGGACCACGCCATGGTGCTGACCGGCGTCAACCTGGTGGACGGCAGGCCCACGCGCTGGAAGATCGAGAACAGTTGGGGCGACGAGAGCGGTGACGACGGCTATTACGTATGCTCTGACAGCTGGTTCGACCAGTACGTATACCAGGCGGCCGTGGAGCGCGAATACCTGGGCGATGCGGCGCGGCTTGCGGAACAGCCGCCTGTAGAGCTGGATCCGTGGGATCCCATGGGCACGCTTGCAAACTAAACCAAACATTCCTTGACAATAGACCCCTCCCTTTGCTACAATAAATCACTTAAAGGAGCATAAGGGAGGGGTCTCATATGTTTTTGGTGGTGGGGCTTGGGAATCCCGGCGCTAAGTACGCGCACACGCGCCACAACGTCGGCTTCGACGTGGTGGATATCATGAGCCAGAAGTTCGACATACCCATGCACAGGAGCCGGTGCAAGGCGACCGTGGGAGAGGGCACGATCGCGGGGGAGCGCGTGGCGCTGGCGAAGCCCGAGACGTTCATGAACCTGTCCGGCGAGAGCGTGGTGCAGCTGGTGAACTGGTACAAGCCGGAGCGCGACGGGCTGCTGGTCATATACGATGACATAGACCTGGAGGCCGGGAAGCTGCGCTTCCGCACGGCCGGCTCTGCGGGCACGCACAACGGCATGCGCAACATCATCTATCTGCTGGGGCGCGACGACTTCCCGAGGCTGCGCGTGGGCACGGGGCGGCCGCCCGAGGGCTGGGACCTGAAGGACTGGGTGCTGAGCGGCTACTACACGCCCGAGGACAGGAAGCTGATGTACGACGCTTTCATGAACGCGGCCGACGCGGCGGCGGCGCTGATACGCGATGGCGCGGAGGGCGCAAGAAAGGTCGTGGCGGCCGCAAACGGATGCTGAACATGTTTCGGTCCCGTGCATGAAGATGCCGCAGGACCCGCTTCCCCGATACGACAGCGTTTCCCGAACTTTGGAGGTATGATGCGACAGTTATCCACGCAATCGGATTGCCTTTTCAGGCCCCTGGACGCCCTTGAGGACTTCCGCGCGCTTGCGGAGAGCCTGGGTCATCCCGGGGTCTATTGTGCGTACGGTCCAGACGACCAGCAGCGCGCGCACCTGATTGCCGCGCTCGTGAGAAAGCTCGGCCGTCCGGCGTTCATCGTGGCGCCCAACGAGCTGGCGGCGCAGCGCATGACTGAGGAGATCAACATGCTGCTGGAGGGCCGCGCGCGTTCGCTGCCTGCGAGGAACGTGAGCTTCCTGAAGGCCGCCGCCTCCAGCCGCGAGCTGGGCATGCGCCGTGTGGCGGTGCTGGGCGACTGCCTTTCGGGCGATGCGGCGGCGCTGGTCGTGGGGCCTGACGCGCTTATGGACCGCGTCTGGCAGCCCGCGCGGCTCAGGGAACACATGCTCTCGCTCGAGGAGGGCATGCGCATAGAGCCCGCGCAGCTTATGGAGAAGCTGACCGCCGCGGGCTATGAGCGCGTGCATCTGGTGGACGGGCGCGGGCAGTGCGCCATGCGCGGCGGCATCATAGATGTATATCCCGTGGGTGAGCCGAACGCGCTGCGCATAGAGTTCTTCGACGACGAGATCGACTCGATACGAAGCTTCGACGTGCTGACACAGCGCTCCATATCGAGGCGCGAGCGCGCGAAGCTGTGTCCCGCGTCGGAGATGCTGCTGAGCGACCAGGAGCGCGCGGCGTGCGCGCTCAGGCTGCGCGCCTCGCTCAACCAATCCGGACAGTCCGGGCGGGACGCGGCGCGGCAGAAGAAGATCGAGGCGCAGTTCAAGCTTTCGCCCTTTGAGGATTTCCTCGAACAGACCGGCGCCTATGAAGACCAGGCGGAGGCCCCGGCGCAGCCGGCGGCGAAGCCGCAGTCCGGCGCCAGGTGGAACTTCGACGGCATCGTCGACGCGCTCGAGACGGGGCGCGCGTTCGACGGCGCGGATTCGCTGCTTCCGGTGCTGCTGGAGGGCGAGGGCGACCTGTGGGACTATCTGGACGATCCCGTCATCGTGTTCGATCAGCCCGAGCGCATGCGCGACCGCTGCGAGAACCGTTGGCTCGAATTCACCGAGCAGTTCCGCGCCGCGCTCGAACGCGGCAACGCCGTGCCGCAGCAGGGCACGCTTTTGAAGACGTTCGAGGACATACTCGCGCGATCGGATGGCAGGGCGCTTCTGATCACGGAGCCCTTCCTGCGCACCGAGCGCGACTTCTGCCTGCAGAAGCTGTTCCAGTTCAACGGGCGCAATGCCACGGGATATCAGGGCAACATACGCGAGCTGGCGCGCGACCTGGAGAAGTGGCGTGCGGACGGCTGGCGCGTGGCGCTCATGGCCGGCGGCGACGCGCGCGCGGACAGGCTCAGGAAGGCGCTGGAGGGGTTCGAGCTCTTCCTGCCGGTCGAGTCCGTGCTGCCGGATTCGATCATGCCGGGCGAGCCCGTGATACTGCCCATACCGCTGGGGAAGGGCTTCCTCTATGCGGACATACGCTTTGCGCTGCTTTCCGAATCGGACATATACGGCGCGAACCGCCAGAAGGCGCGCGCGCGTGCGCGCTCCGGCGAGAAGATCGCAGCTTTCACAGACCTGCGCGTTGGCGACTACGTCGTGCACGAGAACCACGGCATAGGCCAGTACATGGGCACCGTGCGGCTCACGTCGGACGGTACCGTGCGCGACTATCTGCACATACGCTACGCGGGCGCTGACAAGCTGTATGTGCCCACGGACCAGCTGGACCGCGTGCAGAAGTACATAGGCAGCGAGGGCGAAGCGCCCAAACTCAACAGCCTTTCCGGCGGCGAGTGGCAGCGGCAGAAGTCCAAGGTCAAGCAGGGCATACGCGAGATCGCGACGGACCTGATCAAGCTGTATGCGCAGCGCGAAGTCTCGCCGGGGCACGCGTTCGAGCCGGACACGCCGTGGCAGGCGGAATTCGAGGAGAACTTCCCCTTTGAGGAGACGCCGGACCAGGTCGCGGCGATACAGGACATCAAGCGCGATATGGAGAAGCCCAAGGTCATGGACAGGCTGCTGTGCGGCGACGTGGGCTACGGCAAGACGGAGGTGGCGCTGCGCGCGATATTCAAGGCCGTGATGGGCGGCAAGCAGGCGGCGATGCTCGCGCCTACGACGATACTGGTGCAGCAGCACTACGCCACGATGCTGAACCGCTTTGCGGGCTTCCCCGTGCGCATAGAGTCGATCTCGCGCTTCAAGACGGCGGCGGAGCAGAAGAAGATACTGGCGAATCTCAAGTCGGGCGAGATCGACGTGATCGTGGGCACGCACAGGCTGTTGGCCAAGGACGTCGCGTTCAAGGATCTTGGGCTTCTGGTGGTGGACGAGGAGCAACGCTTCGGCGTCACGCACAAGGAGGCCATAAAGCGCATGAAGCAGTCCATAGACGTGCTGACGCTGACCGCCACGCCCATACCCAGGACATTGCACATGTCCATGGTGGGCATACGCGACATGAGCCTTTTGCAGTCGCCGCCCGAGGAGCGGTATCCCGTGCAGACCTACGTCGTGGAGTATTCCGACGGGCTGGTGCGCGATGCGATACTGCGGGAGCTTGCGCGCGGCGGGCAGGTCTACGTGCTGTACAACCGCGTGCAGACGATCGAGATCATGTACGAGAGGCTCAAGAGGCTGGTGCCAGAGGCGCGCATCGCCGTGGGGCACGGCCAGATGAAGGAGCACGTGCTGGAAGACGTGATGCTGGATTTCTACGACGGCAAGTACGACGTGCTGCTGTGCACCACCATCATCGAGGCGGGGCTCGACGTGCCGCGCGCGAACACGCTGATCGTGTGCGACGCGGACAGGTTCGGCCTGGCGCAGCTCTACCAGCTGCGCGGCCGCGTGGGACGCAGCAACCGCCTGGCGTTCGCGTATCTGACTGTGAGTCCCAACAAGGTGCTGACCGAGTCGGCGGACAGGCGGCTTTCCGCCATACGCGAATTCACGGAGTTCGGCTCCGGCTTCCGCGTCGCCATGCGCGACCTGGAGATACGCGGCGCTGGCAACCTGTTGGGCAGCGAGCAGTCCGGCTTCATGGCGAGCGTGGGCTACGACCTGTACGTCAAGATGATCGAAGAGACCGTGCGCGAGGTGCGCGGCGATAAGTCCGCCGTCACCACGGACACGCGCGTGGACATGAAGGTCGACGCGTATCTGCCGGAGGACTATGTGTCCAACGACCTGCTGCGGCTGGAGATGTACAAGCGCATCGCCTCCGTGCACGACGAGAAGAGCCGCGACGACCTGATCGACGAGCTGATCGACCGCTTCGGCGACCCCGGAAAGCCCGTGATGAACCTGATCGACATCGCGCATCTGCGCGCGCTGTGCGGGCGCATGGACATCGACTACGTGACATCCAAACAGGGAGCGGTGCGGCTCAGGTTCTCCATGTCCAGCCAGATCGACATCATACGCGTGCTGACCGCCGTGCGGCAGTGCCCGGAGATCGCCGTGCAGGGCACGAACCCGCCCATGCTGGTGATCACCGCGGACAACAAGAACCCGGAGAACCTGCTCTCGAACGCGGTGAAGGTCATGCAGAAGGCCGTGGACCTGTATGAGGCGCTCGCACCGGCGAAGGCAGGAGAGGAGGCGGACGCATGACGGCAAGGTTTCTCCCGGTCGACGCGCAGGATATGAAGGCGCGGGGCTGGGACGCGCCGGACTTCGTATATGTGACGGGCGACGCTTACGTGGACCACCCGTCCTTCGGGCTGGCGATCATATCGCGCGTGCTCGAAAAGGCGGGCTACAGGGTTGCGATGCTGCCGCAGCCGGACTGGCACGACTGCCGCGACTTCATGCGCTTCGGAAGGCCCAGGATAGGCTTTCTGGTGACGGCGGGCGTGATCGACTCCATGGTCAACCATTACACGGTGGCGAAGAAGCCTCGTTCCGAGGACGCCTATTCGCCCGGCGGGAAGGCGGGCTGTCGTCCCGACAGGGCGACTGTGGTGTACTGCAACCGCATCAAGCAGGCCTATCCGCACGTGCCCATCGCCATAGGCGGCGTGGAGGCGTCGCTCAGGCGCTTTGCGCATTACGACTACTGGGACGATGCCGTGCGCAATTCGATACTGGTGGATTCTGGCGCGAGCGTGCTGATGTTCGGCATGGGCGAGAGGTCCGTGCTGCGCGTGGCGGAATGGATGGCCTCCGGGCGTGACTGGGCGGAGGCGCGCATACCCGGGACGTGCGTGATGGCCGCGGACGTGCCGGAGGGCTTCATCGAGATCCCCTCGCGCGAGGAGGTCTCCTCCGACAAGCGGCGCTATGCCGAGGCTTTCAGGGTGCAGTACGACGAGCAGGACCCTGTGCGCGGCCGGCCCATCGCGCAGAAGCATGGGAAGAAGTACCTGCTTCAGAACAGGCCGGACATGCCGCTGAGCACCGAGGAGCTGGACGAGACGTATGCGCTTCCTTATGCGCGCGCGTGGCATCCCATGTACGACAAGCTGGGCGGCGTGCCCGCGCTCGAGGAGGTGCGCTTCTCGATCGCGTCCGTGCGCGGGTGCTTCGGCGCGTGCAATTTCTGTGCGCTCAACTTCCATCAGGGGCGCATCGTGACGGGGCGCAGCAAGGAATCGATACTGGCGGAGGGCGCGCTGCTCACGCGCCAGCCGTGGTTCAAGGGCTACATACACGACGTGGGCGGCCCGACCGCGAACTTCCGCATGCCCGCCTGTGAAAAGCAGCTGGTAAAGGGGGCGTGCGCGCACCGCGAGTGCCTGTTCCCGTCACCGTGCAGGAACCTGAGGGCCGACCATCACGAGTACATCGACATACTGCGTTCCCTGAGGGCGCTGCCGAAGGTCAAGAAGGTCTTCGTGCGCTCCGGCGTGCGCTTCGACTACGTGCTGGCCGACCCGAAGGGCGACGTGTTCCTGAAGGAGCTGGTCGAGCACCATGTCTCCGGGCAGCTCAAGGTCGCGCCGGAGCACATCGCGCCTGATGTGCTGGCCGCCATGGGCAAGCCGAAGCGGCAGGTCTACGACGAGTTCTGCCGCCGCTACAAGGCCGCCAACGAAAAGGCGGGGCTCAAACAGTACCTGGTGCCCTATTTCATGTCGAGCCACCCGGGCTGCACGCTGGACGACGCGATCGAGCTGGCGCTATATATGAAGCGCACGGGACAGCATCCCGACCAGGTGCAGGATTTCTACCCGACGCCGGGCACGCTGTCCACGGCGATGTTCTACACGGGGCTGGACCCGCGCGACATGTCGACCGTATACGTGCCGAGGGATCCCAAGGAGAAGGCGATGCAACGCGCGCTGATGCAGTACAACAAGCCCGCGAACCGCGAGACGGTGATGCGCGCGCTCAGGCTCCGGCACAGGGAGGACCTGATCGGCTTCGGACCGGAGTGTCTGGTGCCGCCGAGGGACGTGGCCGGACGAAGGCCTGAGAAGCGGCCGGAGGGCCAGAGCGGCGGCAGGCGTGAGGAGAGGACGAAGCTTGAGGGGCGGAAGAGGGGGAGAAGGTGACCGGGCTTTCGGACGGGAAGACCGTGGCTGTCTCGGCACGTATCTTGACGTATAGCGTTGCCGGGGATGAAAGAGCGTGTGCTCAAGCGCGGCGGTCGCCACGCATGGCGTCCCTACGGGGCCTTTTTTTCGCCGACAATGCGTCCGTGGAGTGGATGGCCATCAGCTTGATCGATCTGTTCCTTGGTCGCGTCCGGGAACTGTGCCTTTACGTCGTTGCGAGTCATGTTTGCCTCCTTCTCGTCCCCTCGGTTTGTTCACGCGGTGCCCTTCCGCATGGGACTTGGTAGTTTATCGACATTCCGGTCAAGTTGCCTTCCCCCAGGCGAAGGATTTTCAAATCTCGGATTTGAAAATCCTCGGTTTTGCCTTTGGCAAAACTGCCTTTGTGGAATCAAAGATTCCGCAAAGGCACCTTCTGGGGAAGGTGTCGCGGCCAAAGGCCGTGACGGATGAGGTCCCTTACGGCCCTATTGACGGATGCGGGTATGAAAAAAGCGCCCTTGCGGACGCTTGGCTCATCGTTGGTCGGTGATTACTCGGGAATGACGCGGTTCTCGAACTTCTTGTACGAGTCAAGGTACCATTCCTTTTTGTCTCCGTTGTAGGTCAGCTCGTAGTACATGCCGTCAAACAGGGTGCTGGACAGCAGATACTTCCAGTTCTGCAGGGCCTTGCACTTCCAGACGATGAACACCTCAAACGTGGGAAGTGGATCGCTTTTGTCCAGATGCTCGACGATATAGTTGCGTACGATTTGTAATACTTTTTCATCCATGTCTGATTTCCTCCATGAGAAAACCGCCCAGGTGGGCGGTCA
>SVGK01000098.1:7913-9108 GCA_015056395.1 Clostridiales bacterium | reverse complement strand
AGACAGGAGGAGGTTCGTCAAGGATGGCGGCCGGTCAAGGCGTTATGTATCCAGTCACATCATGTGAAAACTATTATCGTTTCCGGTATTCCTTCAGTGTTCGTCACCCCATTTTCTGACTTACACTTTATGCAAATATCCCGTCAAACGATAACCGTCTGTTAATACCGGTGTGTTATCATCGATTGCGTCATGATACTTTTCAAGAGAAGGGACTGATCGCCATGAAAAAGCTGATGCTTGGGAACCAGGCCATCGCCCGCGGCCTCTACGAGGCGGGCGTGCGCTTCGTTTCCTCCTATCCGGGCACGCCCTCCACGGAGATCACCGAGGAGGCCGCCAAATACGATGAGGTCTACGCCGAGTGGGCCCCCAATGAAAAGGTCGCCGTGGAGAGCGCCATAGGCGCAAGCCTTGCCGGCGCGCGCAGCTTCTGTGCCATGAAGCACGTGGGCTTCAATGTGGCGGCCGACCCGCTGTTCACCGCCAGCTACACCGGCGTGAACGCGGGCCTGGTCGTGACGGTCGCAGACGACCCGGGCATGCACTCCTCTCAGAACGAGCAGGACTCCCGGCACTACGCCATAGGCGCAAAGCTGCCCATGCTGGAGCCCGCCGATTCCGGCGAATGCCTTGCCTTCGCCAAGGCCGCCTTCGACCTGAGCGAGAAGTTCGACACGCCCGTCGTGCTGCGCACGGTCACGCGCGTGGCGCACTCGCAGAGCATCGTCGAGCTGAGTGACCGCGTCGAACCGCCGCTCAAGGACTACGTCAAAAACCCGCAGAAGTACGTCGCCGCGCCCGCCAACGCGGTCAGGCGCCACATCGCCGTGGAGGAGCGCTGCCGCGCGCTGGAGGCCTATGCCGAGGAAACGCCCTTCAACAGGGTCGAGATGGGCGACACGTCCATAGGCTTCATCACCTCCGGCACGCCCTATCAGTATGTAAAGGAAGTCTTCCCGAACGCCAGCGTGTTCAAGCTGGGGCTGGTCAACCCGCTGCCGGTGAAGGCGCTCAGGGATTTCGCCGAAAAGGTCGAAAAGGTCATCGTCATCGAAGAGCTGGACGGCGTGATAGAACAGCACATGCGCGCCCACGGCATACGCGTGGACGGCGGCAAGGACCTGACAGGGCTCCTGGGCGAGCTGAGCCAGAGCAAGCTGCGCGCCGCGCTGGGCGTCGAGCAGCCGGAGTA
>SVGK01000098.1:0-7903 GCA_015056395.1 Clostridiales bacterium | reverse complement strand
CGGGACGCCCGCCGGTCATGTGCCCAGGCTGCCCGCACCGCGGCCTGTTCACGGTGCTCTCCAAGCTCAAGCTCACGGTCATGGGCGACATCGGCTGCTACACATTGGGCTCCGCCGCCCCGCTGACCGCCATCGACGCGGTCGTCTGCATGGGCGCGTCCATAGGCATGACGCACGGCTATACGAAGATCCGCCCCGAGGAGGCAAAGCGCACCGTCGCGGTGATCGGCGACAGCACGTTCATGCACTCCGGCATGACGGGGCTGGTCAACGTGGTCTACAACAAGGGCATATCCACCGTGCTGGTGCTGGACAACGCCATCACCGGCATGACGGGGCACCAGCAGAACCCGACCACGGGCATGACATTGAAGCAGCAGCCGACCTATCCGATACGCATAGAGGACTTTGCCAGGGGCATAGGCATCGAGCGCGTGCGCGTGGTCGACCCGATGGACATGGCGGGCGTCGAGGCCGCGCTCAGGGAAGAGCTCGAGGCCCAGGAGCCGTCCGTGATCATCGTGAGGCGTCCCTGCATGCTGCTCAAATACGTCAAGCCGAAGCCGGCTTATAAGGTCGACACCGCCAAGTGCACAGGCTGCAAGGCCTGCATGAAGATCGGCTGTCCGGCCATTTCCATCAAAGACAAGAAGTCCGTGGTCGACGGGACCATCTGCGTGGGCTGCGGCCTGTGCGCGCAGATGTGCAGGTTCGGCGCGCTGCTCGAAGGGGGCGAAAAGGCATGAACACCACATCCATCATGATCGTCGGCGTGGGCGGCCAGGGCACGCTGCTGGCAAGCAAGCTTCTGGGCAATGTGCTGCTCTCGCAGGGCTATGACGTAAAGGTCAGCGAGGTGCACGGCATGTCGCAGCGCGGCGGCTCCGTGGTGACCTATGTCCGCTACGGCGACAGCGTCGCCTCCCCCATCGTCGATCTGGGCGAGGCCGATTACATACTCTCGTTCGAGCTGCTCGAGGCGGCGCGCTGGATCTCCTACCTCAAAAAGGGCGGCCGCCTGATCACCAACACGCAGAAGACCGCGCCCATGCCGGTCATCACCGGCGCGGCGCAATACCCGCAGGACATCGAGGAGAAACTTTCCGCCATGGCGGATGTCACCGCGCTGGACGCCCTGTCCCTGGCCGAAGAGGCCGGAAGCCCCAAGGCGGTCAACGTCGTGCTGATCGGCGTGCTGTCCAAACAGATGTCCTTCCCCGAGGAAGTCTGGCTCAAGGCGATCGACGAGACGGTGCCCGCGCGCTTCCTTGAGATGAACAGGAAGGCGTTCGCGCTGGGCCGCGCCGCACTATAAGGAGAGAGACATATGAAGCTGAGACGGCTTGGCAAGACGGAGCTCATGGTCAGCGAGGTGGGCTTCGGCGGCGAGTGGCTGGAGCGTCACGACGAGCAGGAGGTCCGCGCGGCCATAGAACGCGCGGAGGCGCTGGGCATCAACATACTGGATGTCTGGATGTCCGAGCCCAACGTGCGCACGAACATCGGCAAGGCCATCGCGGGACGGCGCGACAGATGGATCATACAGGGCCACATAGGTTCGACCTGGCAGGACGGGCAGTACGTCCGCACGCGCGACGTGGCCAAGTGCAGGGAGGCATTCGAGGATCTGCTTTCCCGCCTGGGCACGGACTATATCGACCTGGGCATGATCCACTATGTCGACCGCGAGGACGACTGGGACACGGCCATGAACACGCCCTACATAGACTATGTCATGGAACTCAAGGCGAAGGGCGTCATACGCCACATAGGCCTCTCCACGCACAACCCGGTGATCGCCATGCGCGCCGCGCAGACGGACTTCATCGAGATGCTGCTCTTCTCCGTCAACCCCGCGTTCGACCTCATGCCGCCCACGGACGACATCGAGACGTATTTCGGCGATTTCGCCGACGAGACGCTTCGCGGCATCGACCCGGAGCGCGTGAAGATGTACAAGCTGTGCGAACAGAACGACATAGGCATCACATGCATGAAGCCCTTTGCGGGCGGACGCCTGTTCGACGCGGCGCGCTCGCCGTTCGGCGTGGCGCTCACGCCGGTACAGCTGATACACTACTGCCTGACGCGGCCCGCCGTGGCGTCGGCGCTTTGCGGCTATGACACGCCTGAGCACGTCGAGCAGGCCGTCGCCTACGAGACGGCCACGGATGCAGAAAAGGACTATGCGAGCGTGCTGGCGAACGCGCCCAGCCACACGTTCACGGGACAGTGCACCTATTGCGGACACTGCAAGCCCTGCCCCATGGACATAGACATCGCCATGGTCAACAAGCTTTACGACCTGGCGGCGATGCAGGACGAGGTGCCCGCCTCCGTACGCGCGCACTATGAGGCTCTGCCACACCGCGCCGACCAGTGCATAGGCTGCCGGAGCTGTGAGACGCGCTGCCCCTTCGGCGTGAAGGTGGCGGAACGCATGAAGAGGACGGCCGAACTGTTCGGATGATCTGATGTACCTGTATAAGAAGGACTGTCTCGTAATGAGGCGGTCCTTCGTTTTCTTTGATTGTATGAATCGGCCGGGGCGCGGGCGCCATGGATGGCGCCCCTACGGGGTCTTGCAGGTTCTCCCGCAACCCCGATTCCACTCGATTCTACCAACAGTTGCTTGCAATCGTCAGTTGAATATGCTATCATCACATCGTCGACAGGATGTCGGCACATACACCAGATGACGAAAACATGATGAGGAGGGATCAGCATGATCGACAATCGTCAAATCGGGAACACCATCGCACGTCTTCGCCAGTCACGCAACATGACGCAGCAGCAGCTGGCCTCCGCACTGAACGTATCGCACCAGGCCGTCTCCAAGTGGGAGACCGGCGCTGCGCTTCCGGACATAGAGACGATGCTCGCGCTCACGCGCCTGTTCGGCGTGACGGTCGAGCAGCTTATGAACGGCGAGGTGCCGGAGAGCCGCTTCGAGAAGGAGCCCGCTCCCGCCAACCCCTTCGACACGCTGGGCCAGTTCGTGGGCGGCGTGGTCAACGACATCGGAAGCCTGTTCCGTTCCGAGCCGAAGCCCAACAAGGAGGCCGTAGAGGACGGCGCGGAGGACGCCGAGATCGAGGATGAAAAGGACATCGAAGAGGGAGCGCCCGCGAACGACGGCATCGACCTTGCGGAGCTGCTCGAGATGGCGCCTTTCATGACCAAGGGCGCGGTCGCCGAGATGCTCGAAAAGGTCACGCGCCCCATCTCCGCCGAGGAGATCGCGAAGTTCGCGCCCTACCTCGAGTGCGACGCGCTTGAAAAGCTCATACGCGAAAACTGCACCGAGATCAACTGGAACACGCTGCGCAGGATCGCGCCCTTCCTGAAGAAGGAGATGGTGGACAGCTTTGCGCGCATCGCCGCTGAGAGCGAGAAGCGCCTGAACGAAGCGCCCGCCATAGACCTGAACGCGGCCTTCGAGAATGTGCAGAAGGGGCTCGACTCCGCGGTCCAGAACGTGATCAGGTTCTCCGACGGCGTGACGCGCAAGATCACCAAGGCCATCGACGACACGCGCCGCGACATGATGTCCCAGCAGGAGCGCCTGGCGGAACTGCGCAAGAACGCGTTCACGAAGGCCATGGAGGCGGACCGCTGGGACTGGATCGAGACGCATCTGGGCGAGCTCACCGACCACGCGCTGCGCGAGACGATCGCCCGACGCGCCATAGAGCTGGGCAAGGAGGACTGGGTGTTCCGCAACCTGGGCGACTTCGCCACGCCCGAGGCCATCGACAAGGTGCTGGAGTCCGGCGACTGGGGCTGGCTCAGCGAACACGCCTGGAACCTGCCCAAGGAGCAGCAGGAGCGCATCGCGCTGTGCGCCATGAAGGCGGAGAACTGGCAGTGGCTCTCCAACCACGCCGAACAGCTCGACCTGACAGACTGTGTGAGCAACATCGCGCAGAACGCGCTCAAGTCCGGCGCGCGCATGCTCGCCGTTCAGCTGGCGCACTATGACATGACGACAGATCAGATCGAGATGCTCGCGCTGACCGCCGTGGACATGAATGACCTTGAATTCCTCGATATGATCGCGGACGTCACGCCGCAGGAGGTGCTCTGCCGCTGCGCGCTGCGCCTGGCCAAGGCGGACGAGTGGGAGGACGTGCACGCACTTGCGGACAAGCTCAGCGTGCAAAGCCTCGAATGGGTCATGCAGGAGGCCATATCGAAGGGCAACTTCGACGAGGTCGACTGGCTGGACGCGAAGGTGCAGGAGCTGATGAGCGCGAGTGAGGAATGAGCATTCGTGAATGAGTAATGATGAATGAGTAATGAGTAATCAATAGCGCTGTTGTGTCACAGGCTGTTTCGATATGGCGCCGCATGGCCGTATCGGGGCAGCCTTCTTTTCATTTTCACACGGACCCGCTTGTTTCACTGCTTCTCCTTCTGTTATAATCCGTTCGACAAATACTCAGGAGGTGCTCCCATCATGTCGACCATCGACCGCGTACGCGCTTATCTCAGACAGTGGGATCTTGACGACAAGGTCCTTGAATTCGATGTATCCTCCGCCACGGTAGAGCTGGCGGCGCAGGCGCTGGGCGTCGAGGGCGCCCTGATCGCCAAATCGCTCACGTTCTTAGTGGACGACCGCCCCGTTATGATCGTGGCCGCGGGCGACGCAAAGATCGACAACGCGCGCTTCAAGGCGCAGTTCCACACGAAGGCGAAGATGCTCTCGCCCGAACAGTGCGAAACGCTGGTCGGTCACGCCGTGGGCGGCGTGTGCCCCTTCGCGCTGAACGAAGGCGTGACCGTATACCTGGACGGATCGCTCAGGCGATTCGAAACCATCTACCCCGCGTGTGGCTCCTCGAATTCCGCCATTCCGCTTTCCTGCGAACAGCTGGAGACTATCTCAGGCGGCACGTGGATCGACGTATGCAAGGGTTGGAGAGAAGAGTAGTTTCCGAACGGACGCGGTCTGTAATGGCAAAATGTTCGTATTATTTACAAGCGTGCGCCTGACGCATTAACGTTCCTCTGCTATGATGACGCCATCCTCCCGGCGAGGGGAGGGAGAATACAGGAGGAATCAGTATGAAGAAGATCATCTCTCTGGTGCTCGTCCTGACGCTTGCTTTCGCCCTGTGCACCGCTTTGGCGGAGGGCATCCCCGCCGATCAGATCAAGGTCGGCTATGTGTTCATCGGCGATGAGAACGAGGGCTACACCGCCGCGCACTATGAAGGCGCGAAGGGCATGATGGAGGCGCTGGGTCTCTCCGAGGAGCAGGTCGTCATCCGTTGGGACATCCCCGAGACCGAAGAGTGCTATGACGCCGCGCTGGATCTGGCCGACGCGGGCTGCAACATCGTGTTCGCCAATTCCTTCGGCCATGAGAGCTATATGATGCAGGCGGCTGCGGAGATCCCCGAGGTCGAGTTTGCGCACGCGACCGGCTTCCAGGCGGCCTCCTCCGGTCTCCCGAACATGCACAACTATTTCACCTCCGTCTATGAGTCCCGCTACGTGTCCGGCGTCGTGGCCGGTCTGAAGCTCAACGAGATGATCGCCAACGGCACCGTCGCCGAGGACGCCTGCAAGATCGGCTATGTCGGCGCGCATCCGTACGCGGAGGTCGTCTCCGGCTTCACCTCTTTCTTCCTGGGCGCGCGTTCCGTCTGCCCCAGCGCGACCATGGTCGTGAAGTACACCGGCTCCTGGGCATCCTTCGACCTCGAGAAGGAAGCGGCCGAGGCGCTGATCGCGCAGGACTGCGTGCTGATCAGCCAGCACGCCGATACCACCGGCGCTCCCACCGCGTGCCAGGCCGCGGGCGTGCCCTGCGTGGGCTATAACGTCACCATGATCCCCGTCGCTCCCGACACCGCGCTGACCAGCGCTTCCATCGACTGGGCGCCCTACTACACTTACGCGGTCAAGTGCGTGATCGACGGCGAGCCCATCGCCACGGACTGGTGCCAGGGCTATGCTGACGGCGCGACCAAGATCACCGAACTGAATGAGAACGCCGTGGCCGAAGGCACCGCCGAGAAGGTCGCCGAGGTCGAGGAGGCGCTCAAGAACGGCACGCTGCACGTGTTCGACACCTCCACCTTCACCGTGGACGGCGAGTCCCTGGAGGACAAGATCGCCAACGACGAAAACTACGCCGGCTATGCCGACTACGTGTTCGACGGCTACTTCCACGAGTCCGAGCTGGCCAGCGCGCCTTCCTTCGCCATCATCATCGACGGCATCGAAGAGCTGGGCTGATACTCTATCCGATCTACCTTTGCGGGCGGTTTTGCTGTACAAGCGGGGCCGTCCGCTTTTCATTTGAGAGCCATTGGAAAGGCTTGCCTAACCTTTGTGGCAGCGCCTTGATTTTTTCCCGAAAGGATGCTATCATAGACGCAAATCATTATAAGGAGCGTATCACCATGATCAACAACAAGCCCACAAAGTCCGATCCCCGCACCGATCTCTTCCGCAACGCCATCGAGCACCGCGCCACGTGGATGGGTCTCCTGATCGACGAGGCGAAGAAGCGCGGACTGGACACCTCTTTCGCGCACGACGCCATCAGGCGCTGCGGCTGCTTCCACGGCATGACGAAGTATCCCCGCACGGACGACCTGACCGAGTTCGCACCCGCGTTCGCCAACCCCGACGTGGTCGGCGTGTTCGAGATGGAGCTCAAGGAGCAGAACGAGGAGCACCTCTATATCGACTTCCACTACTGCCCGCTGGTCGCGGCGTGGCTCAAGTGCGGCCTGCCCGAGGAGGACCTGCCCGAGCTGTGCGACATCGCCATGGACGGCGACCGCGGCATCATCTCCACGTTCGACAAGTTCACCTTCGACCTGGGCAAGACCATCGCCAAGGGCGACGACGTCTGCGAGATCCGCATCAACAAGGTCGACAAGAAGTGACCGTCTTTCCCTGAAAGCGCGGACGCCGCTTTATGGCGTCCGCGCTTTTTTGCCCCTTGCATAATTAACGCAAAATCGCTATAATGAAGAAAAATAACAGCGATCCGGAGGCAAGACCGTGTCCCTTACAAATCAGGAAAAGATACGCAATTTCTGCATCATCGCGCACATAGACCACGGCAAGTCCACGCTGGCGGACAGGATACTCGAGGTAACCGGCGTGATGCAGAAGCGCGACATGCAGGACCAGGTGCTGGATTCCATGGAGCTGGAGCGCGAGCGCGGCATCACCATCAAATCGAAGGCGGTGCGCATGCCCTACAAGGCGCAGGATGGCGAGACATACACGCTCAACCTGATCGACACGCCCGGCCATGTGGACTTCACCTATGAGGTCTCCCGTGCGCTGGCCGCGTGCGAGGGCGCGGTGCTCGTGGTCGACGCGAGCCAGGGCATCGAGGCGCAGACGCTGGCCAACGTGTACATGGCGTTGGAACACGACCTTGAGATACTTCCGGTCATCAACAAGATCGACCTGCCCTCCGCGGACCCGGACGGCGTCAAGACGCAGATCGAGGACGAGATCGGCCTCGACACGGAAGGCGCGCCGCTCATCTCCGCCAAGCAGGGAATAGGCATCGTGGACGTGTTGGAGGACATCGTCAAAAACGTGCCCGCCCCCACGGACGACGCGTCCGCGCCGCTGAAGGCGCTGATATTCGACTCATATTACGACAACTACCGCGGCGCGATATCCTCCGTGCGCCTGAAGGCGGGCAGGGTCAAGGTCGGCGACCGCATACGCATGATGTCCTCCGGCCGCGAGTTCGACGTGACGGAGGTCGGCACCTACCTGCCGCTGGGCTACGCGCCGCAGGGCACGCTCTCGGCCGGCGAGGTGGGCTACATCGCCGCGTCGATCAAGGACATCGCGGACATCCGCGTGGGCGACACGATCACGCTTGCGGACGCGCCGGCCGCCGAACCGCTGCCCG
>SVGK01000097.1 GCA_015056395.1 Clostridiales bacterium | reverse complement strand
GGCGTTCTTGATATCCCGGCTCTCTTCGGTCTTCGCAGCCTCGCCGTCACCGCCTGTATAGATATTGTCGCTTGTGTAGCCGGAGGACGCGTCGAAGCTGCCGTTCGAACCTATGCGGGTATCCATGTTATGGCCGTCGCCCTCCAGGTCCTCGGGCATGTCCTTCATCCTGCCGGTATCGATGCCCAGCTCGTCAAGCTTGTCGAGCATGCCGTCGGCATCGAAGGTCTTCTTGCTCTTGCCGCCGTTGCCGTGTATCAGCTGGTCCGCGGCGTCCTGGCTCATCTTGTCGCCTGCCACCAGCGCCATCACGGTGACGCCCGCCGCGGTCTGGCCGGCCGCGGTCACGGTGGCGGCCACGTCGATTCACGTCCCGCTTGGAGTGGGCGTTGACGGTCAGGGCATCGCCGGCGACCTTTGCGTCGCCGCCCATCTCGGCCAATGTCTTTGCCTTCATGATAGTGACCATGCCGTTCACCGCCACGGCGGTTGTGCCGGAGGCCGACACGGCTGCCGAAGCGCCCACCAGGTCGTAGTCGCTGCCGGCTTCCATGTCGATCTTCTCGGCGGTCACCTTGGTGCCCGAAGCCGTCTGTGCGTTGGTCTCGTCCTTTACCGACACGATGGATACCGCGCCGGAGAGGGCCGTCTGGCCCGCGAAGGCCGTGCCCACGGTGTACTGGTCTATGTTCTTTGGCCTTCTCGATCTTGCTCTTCTCGTCGCTCAGCTTGACCGTGCGCTTGATGCCGCCGGACATGTATGTCACGGTCACATCGTCTATGCTGTAGCCGGCCTGCGGCTCCACGGTGAACTTCGGATTGTCGGATGTCTTGACCTTCTCGTCGTGCAGTGTGACGGTGCCGTTCTTCGTCTCGTCGGCGTCCACCTTGAAGTCGTGCAGATCGTCCTTGAACGCGGCTGTCACGGTGATGGGCGCGCCGACGGGGATCTCCTCGGGATCGAGCACCCACTGGCCCGCGTCGTTCTGCGAGAGCTCGGCGGTCTGGGCCGCGCCGGAGGCGTTCGTCCACGTGGCCTTCAGGCTGCCGTCGAGCACATAGCCCTTGTCCGCGTTCGGGCTGGCGCTGAAGAGATACGAGGTCTTGCCGTCTTTGGTCGAGACCGTGTAGCTGAGCGTGCCCGTGGCGCCGCGCTGGGCGTCGTTCGTGCCTTCCTTCTTGATCGAATTGTAGCTAAGGCGTATCGGATGGGCGATGATGGCCTGCGCCGCCTGCCGGGAGACGGCCTTGCCGTATTCGCCCTCCTTGGCAAAGGCAAAGCTGACAACGGCCGTGGAGCCCTCGTCCATTCTCAAAGCCGACAGGTCCATGCTGTACTTGCATTCCTTCGCCTCTGCGCGCTTGATGGACAGGTCGTCGCTCTTTTCGGCCTTGGAGGCCTCCTGCTTGGATATGGCGGTGCCGTCTGCAAGGTTGGCGATGTCCGTATCGGCCTTCGCGTCGACCGCCACGCTGCCCGCCGTGATCTTAGCGCCCTGGTCGACCAGCGCGTCATTGTCATTGTCGGATACGACCACGGCGATCGCGCCGGTGACCTGGGACTGTGTCTCGTCGGAATCCTCGTCGCCGTCCTTGTTCTCGAACTCCGCGGTCACGGAGACGCCGAAGTACTTGTCCAGCGTTTCGGGGACGGTGAATGTGTAGCGGCCCTTGGCGTCGGGGGCGACGACCACGGTCTTCTTGACCTGCTTGTCGTCCTCCTTGACGTAGTACGTCGCCTTGAGCCCGCCCTCCTTCAGCTTCTTGCCGTCGGCGGGATTGGGGACCAGGCGCAGCTGCTGGCCGGGGAACAGCTTGTCCAGGCATTCGTCGGAATCGACCTTGGTGTCATAGGTCAGCACCGAGCCTTCGTCCTTGTTGTTTAGCTTCAGGGGGATATCGGTCTTGTCCATGAGATCCTGCGTCAGATCCAAAGAGTTGCTGCTCTCGTTCGTGCCGCTGGTGGCGTCGTCGATCAGCTTCTGCAGGTCTATGTCCTCATCCTGTTCATGGTCGTCGAACAGGTCCCCCGCGGTGGGCTCCACATCCTCGTGGCCTTCGATCTCCTCGTATTCCACGAAGAGCGTCACGTTCTTCTTCGTCAGCTTGAAGGTGAGCGTGTCGTCGTCGTCCATCTCGTCCAGGTCCAGCTCGTCGCTTATGTACTTGCCCTCGCCGGAATCGTAGCCGCGCCAGGTGACGGACTTGACTACGTAGCCTTCCCAGGCCGTCACCTTGGCCTTGACGGTGCCGCCCTCTTCGGTGATCTTCACGGTGCCCTTGCGCTCGGCATCCTCGTCAAGCTTCACGGAATGGTCGGAGGTGGCGATCTTCTTTATCTGCTTGTCCAGCTTCTCCTTGGCCGTCTCGGAGCTGAAATACTCCTTGATCTTCGGCCAGAGCTTTTCCTTCAGCACGTTCAGCGCGGCCTTGCCGCTCTCGCCGCCCAGGGTCTTCTCTTCCTCGGGTTGCTCGCTGTCCTGCGCGCCGGAGGTGGCCCTGTTGTCCACCTTCTCGCTGGCGGCGGAGTCGACCTTCACGCTGCCGGCCGCGGCGACATTGGCGTGCGCGCCCAGCTCCGCCTTCACGTCCTGCAGCGCGACGGTCACCGCCACATAGCCGCCGGAGATGCTCTTCTGTCCCTCGCCCTTGTCGGCGATGCTCTTTGCGTCAAGCGTGCCGTTCGCGCCGACAAGCACATTGCGGCCCGCCTTCAGCGTGCCGTCCACGTTCGTGTGCACGTCATTGAGCAGCACCGCCACGGCGATGGCTATGGGCGCGCCGGACAGGGTCTCCCCCGCCATATCCTGTACGATCTCGGGCGCGTTCCCCAGGCTGCTGTCGGAACGGGTGGCCACCTTCGGGTCCGCCTTGGAGCCAATGGAGATGTCCCTGGCCGCCTCGATCACGGCGCTCTTCGCCACGTTCACATCGGCGTCCACCACCGCCACGCTCACGGCCAGCGGCAGGTCGTTGATCAGATTCCTCAGGTTTTGCTTGGCCTGCTTCATCTCCTCGGTGTCGGTGTTCTCGAACAGCGCCGCGATGACCTCCTCCGCCCGGCAGGCGCTTCCGGTGCGGTCCACCAGATAGGCAAACAGCTCCTTCGTCCTGCTTCGGGCAAAGACGAGCGGCTCGCCCTTCCAGAATACGTCAAAATAACCGAAGCAGCGCACGTTGAGCTTTTCGCCCGACGTCGTATCGAGCAGATCCATGAGCTCCAGCTCCTCGCTCACGCGTTCGGCGGGCACGGGTTTCATGATGTAGCCCTCCGCATGCAGCCGGTAAGCCTCAGCCGCGTATTCGCTGTAGCCGGTCACGAACACTAACTTCGTGTCCGGCGAGAGCTTCTTCAGCGCCACCGCGAATTCCAGCCCGTTGGGCGGCGGCATCTCGATGTCGGCAAACACCACATCCGGCCTGTCGCCTGCCCGCAGCGCCGCCAGAGCGTCCATGCTCAGCGGGTAGTCGCGTATCTGTGCATCCGGCGCGGCCTCCGCGATCGCCCTGTGCAACAGCGTCAGCATGTGCGCCTCGTCGTCTATGGCATATATAAGCATTTGCCAAGCCCCTCTTTCTCATCGAGCTTTCGGTATGATGATCGTCGCAGTCGTGCCCTGCCCGGGCGTCGAGTCGATTTCCAGGCTGCCTCCGCTCACGCTCAGCAGCCTCTCGCGCACGTTCCTCAGGCCGACGTGGCCTTCTCCGCCTTCCTGTGTCCGGGTCGTATCGAAGCCCGGCCCGTCGTCCGTGACGGATATCTCGTACCGATCCCGTGCCTCCCGGGTGGCTATGGTGACGGTCCCTATGCCGCGCTCGTTCTTGCTGGACCCGTGGCGCACCGCGTTCTCGGCCAGCAGTTCGAGCGTCAGCGCGGGCACGGCAAAGTCCGTGCAGGCGATGTCATAGCGTACCGTCAGGGACGCCCCGAAGCGCAGCTGTTCGATCTCCAGATACAGCTTCGTATGCTCCAGCTCCCGTATGAACGGAATGGCGTTCACCTGGTCGATGGCGTCCATGTTCCCGCGCAGGTATTCGGAAAACCTGTTCGTCGCCAGCCCCGCCAGCTGCGGATCTGTGTAACACAGCGCCTCGATGGTCCCCAGCGCGTTGTACAGGAAGTGCGGCTTGATCCGGCCGAGCGCCAGCTGCACGCGCTGCCCGTCCAGAAGCACCTGTTCGTGCTCGCGCACGAAGTGCAGGTGCAGCCAGTCGTAATACACGGCACAGCTGACCACGATGGCGATCGTAAGGAAGCTGACGGTCTGCGGTATGTAACCCACGAAATCATCCAGTACCAGCCCGCCCAGTATCATGATCGATGCGAGTATGGGAAGCCACGTCTCCTGTTTATTGGATATATGGAAATCGCGTATCGTCCGGTAGAGCAGCAGACCCAGCAGCAGGGAAACCGCAGCGCAGGTCTCCGCAAACGGCTCAGGGCCGCCCTGAAAGACGTTCTCGTCCGTTATGTAGAAGCAGACGGGGCGGAACACGGACGCCGCATACAGCGCTGTGTTGACGGCGATCAGGCCCCATTCGCAGATGTGCTTCCCATCAGGACGGACGACATAGGACGACATAAATGAATAAAAGCAATATGAGCGGGCGCACGATGTAGCCACAGCTCGCCACGACCCTGCGCAGCATGACATTGCGAAACGACACCTGCAGCAGGTACTCCGCATGATTTTGCGCGACAAGGCTGGATACCGTTGCCAGCAATATGAGCATGATCCTCTTCTGCTTCCTGCGGATATAGGGATCGATCCCTACGGTAAAGAACGATCCGCCCAACAGCAGCAGCACCGGGCGTCCATGGGATCCCGGTACATGCGCTCACCTCGCTTTGGCCGCGGACCGGCCCTGAAGTGCAAACAAATGAAGCAGCATACGGCATCTGGTATTTTGCACCAAATCGCCCGTTTGGGCAATATGTTGTCAAAAAGTTCATGCGCGTCGGAGGCCTTCGGTGCAGCCGCGATCATCGTCGCCACGGCGCGCTTTTTCGGTTGACCTGCGGAAACCACCTGTGGTAGAATACGGAAAACGGCAGACAGAACTGGCTTTGTTGGAGGAAGAGCATGGATACCGATCTGACCAGGGGCAATATACTCAGACACCTCATCGATTTCACCATACCGCTGATACTGGGCAATCTGTTCCAGCTTTCATACAACATGGTGGATACAATCGTCATCGGGCGCTTTGCGGGCAGCTCGGCGCTGGCTGCGGTGGGCACGTGCGACCAGGTGATGAACCTGATGGTGCTGGGCGTTTCGGGCCTGTGCATCGGCGCGTCCGTACTGATGGGAAACTTCTACGGCGCGGGCGACAGGGAAAAGCTGCTTGAAGAGATGAAGACCATGACGGCCATAGGCCTGCTGTTCGCGGTGATAGTGATGGCGGTCGGCATACCTCTGACGGGCGTCATATTCACGCTCATGCGGGTCCGTCCGGAGATGATGCGGGAGGCGACCGTCTATCTGCGCATCATATTCGCGGGGATGCCGTTCACCTGCCTGTACAACATCTATTCCGCGGCGCTGCGCAGCATAGGTGATTCAAAGACGCCCATACGCTTCCTGGTGATCAGCTGCCTGATCAACATCGCGCTGGATCTTATGCTGGTGGTCGTGTTCCATATGAGCGTATTGGGAGCGGCGCTGGCCACCGTGATCGCGCAGGCGTGCAGCGCCGTGCTGTGCATCATATACGTGGGACAGAGGGTGCCCATGCTGCACATCGACTGGCGCGGCCTTCGCATCGACCGTTCGCTGGCCAGACAGACGCTGTCCTACGGCGGCATGACTGCGCTGCAGCAGTGCAGCCAGCCCATAGGCAATATCATCATACAAAGCAGCGTGAACGCCCTGGGCGTGTCAGCCGCAGCGGCGTTCAGCGCGGTGAGGAAGATCGAGGATATCGGATTGCTGCCGGGGCGGAGCATATCGACGGGCATCACCGCGTTCACGGCGCAGAACAAGGGCGCAAGAGACGAGGCGCGCATACAGCAGGGCTTCCGGGTGGGCCTGCGCATGGAGCTCGTGGTCGGCATGGCGATGTGCGCGGTCGTGCTGCTGCTGCGTTCGCCGCTCATGTCCCTGTTCACGCAGGATGCGGCCATCATCGCCGCCGGCGTACGGTATTTCGACCTGATCGGCTTCTGCTATGCGCTCCCGTGCCTCACGAACGGCATACAGGGATACTTCCGCGGCATCGGCCGCATGCGCGTCACGCTGTTTGCGACGCTGACGCAGATCTCCGTGCGCGTGATCGCCACGCTGATACTCTCGCCCGTCATGGGCATATCCGGCGTGGGACTGGCCTGCGTGCTCGGATGGACGGCCATGATCGCCTGGGAGCTCCCGCTGCAGATGCACATACGGCGAGTCGGCGTGCTGGACCGGCACCATACGGCATAAACGCGGCGCAGGGCCTGATTTGCTCTGGCGATGGCGACGGCCTTGCGCATACGAATGGCCCGCGATGTCAGTTGACCGACACGGCATCGGTATGGAAATGCGAGTTCGGGGCGATGCCGGCCTTTTCGATGATCGTCACGTTCGCCGTCCGTCATACGTTGTCCCGGTCCTGATGGCGGGCGATATACGCCTGCTTGTCGCGCTCGTCCTCCGCTTCCAGGGACGAGGGGCCGCGTATGCCGCCCAGGAATTCGATATGATGCCGGAATTCGTGGCGCAGTACGCCACGCAGTATCTCGCGGGCCGCCGGCACGTCCGCCTGCGGGTAGAGCCGGTCGAACGAGCCCTTGAACATCACGATCTGCCGCACGCCGCAGCAGACCTGATACTGCCCGAGCGTGTATATGTCGTTCCCGCGCGCGTAGTCCGGTATGACCAAGGCCTCCGACATGATCACGCCGCCTGTGAGGCCGCGAAAGAACTCCTCCGGCAGCTCGTCCATCAGGTCCGAGATGATCGCCCCGTATTCCTCCGCGCTTATCATGGCCATATACCTCCCCCAATGCAGAGCGCAGCCCCGACGCGCATGCGCCGTCGGCATGGGCTGTCCTTCAGCGCGCGAAGGCCCGATCTTCTCATCCAATTCTAATGTGTTTATACTCGTCCTCTCATGCGGCGGTGCTATGATACATCATGTCAACGGGAAAACAAACGACCACCGAGGGAGGAAAGACACATGTATACCGAGAAGAAAGACAAGTTCGCCGCCGTTTTCAGCTATCTGGGCTGGATCTTCTGGATCGTCGCGTTCGTCATCCGCAACAGGGACGACCGGCTCTCACACTATCACCTGAACCAGGGCCTGATACTGGCCGTGGCCGGTACAGCCGCCAGCATACTGTCCCGCATGCACGGCATTTTCGGGACGGCAGCGGGGCTGTTGGGCGTGGGCGTGGCGCTCCTCTCCGTCGTGGGCATCATACACGCCCTGACGGGAAGCGAAGAACCGCTGCCGATCATCGGCGGCATGCAGCTGATCTGAGCGCGCCTCTGCGGCGGCACCTCATATCATACGTCATATCGCCTGATCCGTCAAGTTCGCGCCCGCCGCAGCTTCATCGAAATCGACCAAGCCCGGGACCGCTTCCGTGGTCCCGGGCATGTATGGTACGCGCGGCTTTCAGCCGCCCAATGTCCTTCTCACTTCTTCACCTTCCAGCTGGCGGCCTCGCGGCGTTCGCCCACGAAGCCCCTGTAGAGGCCCTCCTCGGCCATCAGCTGCGCGTGCGTGCCCCGCTGTACGATGCGGCCGTGATCCACCACCAATATCTGGTCGGCGTGCTCCACGGTCTTCAGGCGATGGGCGATCATGATGACGGTCTTCTCGCTGGTCAGCGCCTCGATGGCCCTGATCAGCTCGTTCTCGTTCTCAGGGTCGACGTTTGCCGTAGCCTCGTCAAGGAATATCACCGGCGCGTCCTTCATCATGGCGCGGGCGATGGATATGCGCTGGCGCTCGCCGCCGGACAGGTTCGCGCCGCCCTCGCCGATCACGGTGTCGTAGCCGTCCGGCAGCGCCGTGATGAAGTCGTGGCAGCAGGCCTTCTTCGCCGCGGCGATCACGTCCTCCATGGGCGCGTCCGGCGTGCCGAAGCGTATGTTGTTCGCGATGGTATCGTGGAACAGATAGACGTTCTGGAACACGAACGAGAAGTTCTTCATCAGGCTGTCCATGTCGTAGTCGCGCACATCGCGCCCGCCCAGCGTTACCGTTCCTGCGTCGGCATCCCAGAACCGCGCCAGCAGGTTCACAAGCGTCGTCTTGCCGCCGCCGGAGGGGCCCACGATGGCCGTGGTGGTGCGCTCGGGTATGTCCAGGGACACGCCGTCGATGACCTTCTTCCTGTCATACGAGAACGCCACGTCCTTTGCCGCGATGTCCCTTGACTTCGGCGCGATGTCCTGCCCCGAGATGTCCATCTGCGGCGCGTCCAGTATCTCCTGCGCCCTGTCCACGCTCATGTCCACCACGCGCAGCAGCGCCGAATAGTTGCCCGCGGTCTCGAGGCTTGCATAGACGATGAACGAGGATATGACCATCAGTATGGCCGTCAGCGCGTCCATTCTGCCCGCCGCGAACAGCGCGCAGGACACGCACGTCATGGCCACGCCCGTCAGCTTGGCGATGAACGTCTGCGCTGTCATGCGCGGTATCAGCGTCATCTCCATGTCGGTGTTGATCTTCACGTTCTCGGCGATGGCGGCGTTCAGCTCGCCGGATTTCCTGCCCGTGAGATGATAGGCCTTGACCTCCGCCATGCCTTGCAGATATTCGAGCACCTTTTCCACGAGCTTTTCGTCCGCGGCGATCTTTTTGCCCGCAAGCTTTCCCGCGGCGGTCTGCAGGTTGCCGTTCATCAGCAGGAACACGCCGAAGCCCGCCAGCAGCACCAGCGCCACGCGCCAGTCGAAGAAGGCCAGCATGGCGATGATCAAAAGCGTGGTGAGCAGTCCCTGCGCCACCATCATCACCACGCGCGTGGCGACGTTTTCGAGGTTCTCCATCACGTTGGTGGTCACGGAGGTGATCTGTCCCAGGCTGTTTTCGTTGAACCAGCCCATGGGCAGATAGCGCATGTGCTCGGCGATCTCTATGCGCTTCATGGCGCAGGTGTCGTAGCCCGCCTC
>SVGK01000096.1 GCA_015056395.1 Clostridiales bacterium | reverse complement strand
CAGCGCTTTATTCAACGATAATTGTGCATATCGTATGGCGTTAGTTGCATCAAATGGCTTTTGACACCCTAATCATCCATGGCGTCCGCCCGGTTTCCCCCGATGTGCGATGGCCTGCCCGGGACTTCGTCCGGCCCTCACGGGCCACCTTCCCCAGAGGAGAAGGCAGGGGCATGGCGGCTGATAGCCGCCGCTACGAATGACGTTGTACGTATGCTCGCATCCATGTCCCGCCTCACCGCACAAAAAACGCCGCGTCGTCCGGTCGGGACCGGATGACGCGGCGATGCTTCCGCCTGCCTTCAGACCTCCTCGATGTCGTCCGGCATCGTGCGCAGCGTGAACGTGAAGCGCGCGTTCTCCTGTGCCGCCTCGAACAGCGTCTGCACGAGCTTGCAGCCGTACACGCCCAGCGCGTTCAGCATCACCGCGACGTCGTTCAGCTCCGCGTCCGCCGTCATCGTGGAGGCCAGGTCGAACAGCGCGTCCAGGTTCGCGCCGTAGTAGTCCGGGAAGCCGAGCGCGCGGCCGAGCTCCGCGTGCGCCTCCTCACGTGTCAGCATGTTTATGCCTTCAATGATCGCCTTCATGGCACTTCATCCTCCTTACGCCGCGGCGTCCTCGTCGTACCAGCCCTCATACAGCATGGTATAGCTTCTGTAGTGGTCGCCGGAATAGCATATCAGCCCGTCCGACGAGAACAGAAGGCGTTCGCCGCCGCGGTAGCCGCCCTCGTAATTCACATCGCACTCGTACCACGTGCGGCCCCGCGCGTCGGGCAGCAGCCCTTCGCGGTTGCCGAACACGTCGCCGCCTATGGACATGCCGTAGGCGACGTCCCAGAGGTTGCCCGCCGAAGCGTCCCAGCCCAGGCGGCGCGCCTCGGATTTCGTGATGTAGTTTTCCGGAAGCTCGCCGAAGGCGTACAGGTACAGCGCGACCTCCTCAGGCGTCGAGTAGTCCTGGCCGTATTCGACCATCAGATCTTCCGTGATGGCGACGCCGTCCTCGACCAGCGCCTCCGAAAAGGCCGTGCCGGTGGCGAGCATCAACAGAGCGAGCAGCAGCGCCGCAAGCTTTGCGGGCGTCAGAAACAGTTTTCTCAAGGTGCATACCTCCCCTTGTGGTCGAAGGTGTCCTGTAAGGGCATTTCACGGAAGCCGCCGTCCTTCCAGATCCAAACCGACCTGAAGCCGCAGGCCTGCGCGAGCGCGCACGCGCGGTCGAAGCCGAAGCTGATCCATTCCGCGCGGTGGCAGTCGCTGGTTATCGTGATGCGCCCGCCCAGCGCGTTGAGCTGCTTCAGCAGCGCCTCGGAGGGATAGGGCGCGGTGCGGTAGCCGCGGGACATGGCGCCGGTGTTGATCTCGACCAGCATGCCGCGTTCCGCCGCGATGCGCACGCACTCCATGGCGGGCTTTGAAAACCGCGGGTCCTCCGTGTCGAACATGCGCCCGTCTTCGTTGAACTTGGTGACCAGGTCGATGTGCCCGGCGACCAGTGCGGCGGTGCGGCTGAGCGCCTCAGCGACATTGTCGAAATAGTCGCGGGCCATGCGGTACGGATCGCCGCCGAAATACGCTTCTATGTGCCGCCGGAGCGCGTCGGCGGACTCGTCCACCGATACGAAGCCTCCGTCCGCGTGGACGAAGTGCACGGATTCAATCGCGTAATCGTAGACCGACAGGTCCGTGTCCGGCGCCGTGGCGTCGTGCTCGTAGCCCAGCGCCAGCTCAATCTCGCCCGCGTACTTCTCCTTCAGGTGCCTGACCTCCGCGCGGTAGAGCGGTTCATCTTCAAGGCGCATGCCGCAGACGTCCCAGGGCGAATGGCCGTGGTCGGAAAAGCCCAGCGACGTGAAGCCCGCCGCCAGCGCGGCCCGGACCATCTCCTCGGCGGTGTTCTTCCCGTCGGAGAATACCGTGTGCGTGTGCACATTGCTGAACGGGAACATGTGGCTCACTCGAACACGCGCAGCTCGCGCGAGACGTGGTTGAGCGTCTCGACGCCGTCCTGCGTGACCAACACGAGGTCCTCTATGCGCACGCCGAACCGGCCTGGCAGATAGATGCCCGGCTCCACGGAGAAGGTCATGCCCGGCTGCGCGATCGTCTCGTCCACGGCGGAGTTGTCCGGCTTCTCGTGCACCTCGAGGCCGATCGAGTGGCCCGTGCGGTGTATGAAGTATTCGCCGTAGCCCGCCTCCTCGATCACGCTGCGCGCGGCGCGGTCGAACTCCTTCATCGGCACGCCCGGGCGCACGGCGGCGCGGCCGGCCTCGTTGGCCGCCTTCACCAGCGCATAGACCTTTTCCATCTCCAGCGTGGGCTGACCGTAGAACAGCGTGCGCGTCATGTCGGAGCAGTAGTCGTCCAGCACGAGGCCCACGTCGCAGATGACGGAGTCGCCCTTCCTGAGCGGCGTGTCATCGGAGTCGTGATGCGGCTCCGCGCAGTTGGGGCCGAAGCAGATCAGCGGCGGGAAGCTGTCGCCGGACGCGCCCAGCTCGCGCGCGATGGCGGAGTAGCGCGCGCACGCCTCCAATTCGGTCATGCCCTCGTGCAGCTCGTCCATGAGCCTCGCGATCACCCTGTCGTTCAACAGGGACGACGCGCGCATGCGCGCGCACTCGTCCTCGTCCTTACACATGCGCGCGCGGTCGACGGGGCCGCTGCCCAGCACCGGACGGATGTCCGCGCGGGCGTTCATCAGGCGTATGGTGAAGTGGCTGGGCCAGTTCTTGTCGATGCCTATGTCGCCGGGCAGCAGATGTCCCGCGACGAGCGCGACGCAGTCGTCCGTGTCGTCGTATTCGATCATGGGCACGTCGACCTTGCCCTGCAGCGCGAACAGCTTGTTGGCAAACAGCGTGACATTGCCGTCCGTGCGCACCAGCAGCGCGAGCATGCGCTCGCCGGGCGAGACCCATGTGCCGGTCAGGTAGAATACGGACGTGGGCGAGGTGACCAGTATCTGGGCGAGGTTTTCCTCCCTCATGAGGTCGACCACGCGGTCGAAGCGGTTGGTGTTCATGGTTGATGGCCCTCCTTTGGCAGATGGTTATCATTTGAGCTCCTGTTCGAGCTCTTCGATGGTCGGAAGAGAACTGCGGAAATCCTCCGGGATCAGATTTGTCAGATGGAACTCGGATATGCCGACGGGCGAGCGTATGCTGTTGACGGCATACTGTGCAAGGACATTGTCCTTTGTCTTGCAGATCAGCAGACCCACGGTCTGCTGGTCGAGGTCGCTGCGCAGTATACCGTCGACGGCGGATACATAGGTGCCGAGCTGCCCCATGTCCCGGGGATCGAACTCCGTCACCTTGACTTCGACCACGACATAGCAGTGCAGGGGGATGTTGTAGAACAGCAGATCGAGGAACTGCTCCGTGTTGCCGACCTTGAGGCGGTACTCGCGGCCTAAAAATGCGAACCCGCTGCCCAACTCGAGAAGGAAGCGCTGTATGTTGTCCATCAGCGCATCCTTCAGTTCCCTCTAGTCAAATCGTTCACGCAGCGTGAGAAAGTCGAAGTCATAGGAATCGCGCGTGATCTCCTGTGCCAGGGCGCTTTGCGGTTCGGGCAATGTTGCCGCGAAATTGCTGATCGCCCTGCCATGCCTTTCATACAGATCTGTGTCCAATTGGTTCAGGAGCAGGGCGCGCGACCATCCGCAGCGCAGTGTTTCCCTGAGATAGAACAACGCCTTGTCCGGATCGTTCCTGCAACGGTCGATGATCAGTTTGTGATGTCCCCAGGGGACCGCGAATATATCCGCATCCTGTCCCTCAGGCTGGGGGACGGGCTCCGGCGCGGTCTGTCCCTCAAGTTGGGGGACGATTGCCGTGTCCTGATACATCTTATAGGAATTGACCATGTAGAGCAGATTTGTGCGGGGAAACCCCTTTGAATCCGGCATCTCACGCTGCAGGTCGATGCTCAGCTAACGAATGAAACCGCTGCCCCATTTGCTCTCCGCCTTCTGTTTGACGATATCGCGTCCCAGAGACCAGTAGAATACGAGAAGTTCGCGGTTGACCGAAACAGCGGCCTTGATCTGGCTTTTCCTGTACCGTTCCTTCAATTCCGCGACCCATGCTTTATACTGTTCATCCATACGAAACTCCTGTCGGACCGGCTGCAATGAAAGGGACCTGTCCACTTGACGCGTCTGTTCGCCTTGTGCTATGCTAACTCCACTGACGACTGTCTGGAGGTGTGACCATGAAACGGGAAAAATGGCGCGGGTGGCTGACTCGATTCGGCGAGGCCCCCTCCGCCGAGGCGGGATCGCCCTCTGATATGGCCCTTCTGGAACTCGCAAACGGCTGCGCGGCGCTGGGCCTATCCGTACCCGAGACGCGGCTCTGCCCGGGCTGGGGCGAGGATTTCGAGATCTCGCTGTCCGACTGCCGCGTGCGCATCGCGGGCGGCGACCCCGGCCTGCTCTACGGCGCGTACGCGTATCTGACGGCCATGGCCTGCGGAGAAGCGCCGCCCGCCGGGCGGCGGCATCCGTACTATCCGCTGCGCATGCTCGACTGCTGGGACAACCTTGACGGCAGCGTAGAGCGCGGCTATTCGGGCCGCTCTCTGTGGTTCGAGGGCGGCGCGCTCCGCTGGGATCCCGCGCGGATCGCGACGCTTGGGCGGCTGCTTGGATCCGTGGGCGTCAACGCGCTGTGTGTGAATAACGTCAACGTCAGGGACGGCGCGCAGGCGCTGATCGAGGAACTGCTCCCCGAACTTGCGCGGCTGGCGGAGGCGTTTCGTCCGTTCGGGGTCCGGCTCATGGCGTCCGTGGATTTCTCGCAGCCCCTCATGCACGGCCTGCCGACCGCCGATCCGCTCGATCCCGATGTCGCCGCATGGTGGCGCGTGCGCGCGGACGCCGTGTGGGCGGCCATACCGGACTTTGCGGGCTTTGTGGTCAAGGCGGACAGCGAGCACCGCCCCGGCCCGTTCACCTATGGCCGCACGCACGCCGAGGGCGCGAACATGCTGGCGCGCGCCGTCGCGCCGCACGGAGGGAAGCTCGTCTGGCGCGCGTTCGTGTACGACTGCGCGCAGGACTGGCGGGACCATTCGACGGACCGCCCGAAGGCCGCGTATGACACGTACATGCCCCTGGACGGGCAGTTCGACGATAACGTGCTGCTCCAGGTGAAGCACGGGCCCTACGACTTCCAGGTGCGCGAGCCCGTGTCGCCGGCGCTTCTCGGCATGCGGGACACAGCTCTCGCGCTGGAGGTGCAGCTGGCGCAGGAATACACGGGGCACCAGATCGACCTGTACGCCATGCCGCCCATGTGGGCGGAGCTTCGGGAAACGCTGCCGCCCGAAAATGTCCGCGCCGTGGCCGCGGTGAGCAATTTGGGGCGCGACGACTGCATGACCGGGCACCCGTTCGCCGCCGCGAACCTGTTCGGCTACGGCCGCTTCGCGTGGGACCCCATGAGCGATCCGCGCCGCGTGCTCGTGCAGTGGGCGAAGCTCACCTATGCCCTGCCCGAGGCGCAACGCGACGCGCTGGTCGACATGTTGATGGACAGCCGCGCGGTCTATGAAAAGTACACAGCGCCGCTGGGACTCAACTGGATGGTCCGTCCGGGCGTGCACTACGGCCCCAGTCCAGAAGGTTATGAATACGACCTCTGGGGCACCTATCACCGCGCCGACCGAAACGCCGTGGGCATCGACCGCACGGCGGCGGGCACGGGCTACGTGTGCCAGTACCCGGACGCGCTCAGGGACCTGTACGCGGACACGGACACCTGCCCCGAGAAGCTCCTGCTGTTCTTCCACCGCCTGCCGTACGACTTTCGCATGAGGGACGGGCGCACGCTGATACAGCGCATATACGACGACCACTTCGAAGGCGTCGAGCAGGTCGAGCGCATGGCGGAGACGCTCGCGTCGCTGGATCTGCCCGAGCCCGACCGCACGGAGGCGCTGCGCCGCATGGATATGCAGCTTGCGAATGCGCGCGAATGGCGCGACGTGATCAACACGTATTTCCACAGGCTGTCAGGCGTCGAGGATGCGCGGGGAAGGAAGATATATCAGTGAACAGTTGACAGTGAACAGTCAGAGATGGCCATGGGCGTGTGCCAGCCGATACATATGTCCGCGGGGGACTCGGTTCCACGAACCCACATCCCGTAGGGACGCCATTCATGGCGTCCGCACAGCCGACGCTTTGTCCGTCTCCTATATCGTCCGACGAAAACCATCACGTTCAGCCGCAAGGATGCCCCATGTGGCGTCCGCGTCCTCATCGCTTCGATACAGGAGCAGCGCCGAGGACCCCTTCCGGCGCTGACGCGCCACCTTCCCCAACGGGGAAGGCGAGGGAACGCTCGCGCGCACCGGCGTTCAGTCCGCCTGGTCCGGCCTCTCATATCGTCCGACGAAAACCATCACGTTCAGCCATGGGGATGCCCCATGTGGCGTCCGCGTCCTTATCGCTTCGATGCAGGCGCAGCGCCGAGGACCCCTTCCGGCGCTGACGCGCCGCCTTCCCCAACGGGGAAGGCAAGGGAACGTGGCGGCTGATAGCCCCGCCGCTGCGGATCGCACGATCTGCGTATGCGGCTGCGCAAACGATGACCTCGCAGGAAACCTCATGCGACAACAGCACAGCCGCTCAGCCCGTCGAATGAAACCACATCCATCGACCGGCCGCCCGAACAGAAAGCGACAACATGGGGCCGCCGGCCATTGATTCTTAATTCTGAATTCTGAATTCTGAATTATCTTCAAACCTTTCCAGCTTTACCCCGCCCTCTTTGAGCATCTCGCGCGCGAACTCGTCCGGATAGCCCTCCTGATAGACCACGCGCGTGATGCCCGCGTTGACGATCATCTTCGCGCAGATCACACAGGGCTGGTGCGTGCAGTAAAGCGTCGCGCCGTCTATGGACGAGCCGAGCTTGGCCGCCTGTATGATGGCGTTCTGTTCGGCGTGTATGGCGTAGCAGAGCTCCGCGTGCGTGCCGGACTCCACGCCGATCTTCTTGCGCAGGCATTCGCCGCGCTCCACACAGGTGCGTATGCCCGCCGGCGCGCCGTTGTAGCCCGTGGTGACGATGCGTTTGTTCTTGACGATCACGCAGCCGATCTTGCGGTTGGGCTGATAGCAGCTGGCCCAGTTGGCGATGGTGTGGCTCAGCTCCATGAAGCGCGCATCCCATTTGTCCATCTTATCACCCCCACAGCTCCGCGGGATACTCGCCCGCGTCCTTCATGGCCCTGACGGCCGACTGCACGCGCGCCAGGTCGTCGTGATAGGTCACGCCGAACCACTTCGCGCCCGTCTTGAGCACGCGCACCGCGCCGGTGCCCTCCTGTATGATGGCGTTGGGTATCAGCGGCAGGTAATATTCGCACTTGAGCGGGTTCACGGGTATGCTCGCCTCGAGCCAGCCGCGGAAGCGGTCCTTCAGCTCCTGCAATATGCTGGGGCGGAACGCCCACAGGTTCATGGAGACGGGCGTGCCGTTCGGCAGGAAGGTCTCCGTGCCGTCCTCTATGAACGCCGCGCCGCCCTCGCGCGGCACGATGGTCGTGCGCTCGACGATGCCGGTCAGCATGCCGTCCTCGACGGCGCACACGCCGCGCGACACGCTGCCGTTCTCGGTCAGCGTGTTTTCCACGCGATAGGCGACCATGGCGTGCTCGTTGGCGGGGCGGTCCTCGTTGAGGAAGTCCGCGGCGACCCTGAAGCCGTCATAGCCGTAGAAGTCGTCGGCGTTGATCGCGGCGAAGGGACCGTCGATCAGGTCCGCCGCGCAGTAGATCGCGTGGCCCGTGCCCCACGGCTTCACGCGGCCCTCCGGCACGGCGATGCCCTCAGGCAGCTTGTCGAGCGTCTGATAGGCGTATTCCAGCGGGAATCGCCTTGCGATGCGGTCGCCCACGGCGGCGCGGAAGTCCGCCTCCATCTCGGGCTTTATGATGACGACCGCCTTGCCGAAGCCGGCGCGCGCGGCGTCATATATGGAATAGTCGATGATCGCATGGCCCTGTTCATCCACGGGCGTGATCTGCTTGCAGCCGCCGAAGCGGCTACCCATGCCGGCGGCCATGATGACGAGTACGGGTGACATTTATGGATCCTCCTTTTGAGAAATTAACAATTAACAGTTAACGATTAACAGTTAGTCGCGGAGTTGTCTCGTCCTGTCCGTTGCCGATCACGATATACAATGCGGATGCCATGGATGGCGTCCCTACGGCGCGGCGGAGCGCTCGTTCATCGGCTGATACGTCGATTGACGTAGCGTCGACGGGGCGGACGCCAAGAATGGCGTCCCTACGGCGCGACAGGCCGATCGTCAACGTGGCGTCCATGCGACGCAGCCGGACGCCCGACATCCCGTTCCCGGCCATTGATTCTGAATTATGAATTCTTAATTCTGAATGGAATAAGTACGAAAACAGGGTGACGGATCCTGATACGACACACGAATCAATGGCGATCTTCACAGTGTATGACCAAATGCATAACGCCTTGACCGGCCGCCATCCTTGATGAACCTCCTCCCGTCTGCTTGATTGGTATCACGGCGACGGGTGAGAGGTTGGAAACGGAACCTTCCCCCGCCGCCGTGGGCTTGAGTTTAGCAGACAGGAGGAGAACCCTCAAGGACGCTGCGCGCCGCGCCTGCGGCGCGGTGGCTGTGCTGTGCGTGATCCAACGGGTCACGTCAGCTCGGGGATCAAGGTCGGAAACAGCGGGTAACTTGAGTTAACGTCGCGGAGACGGCGTCGACAAGACGCCGCTCCGGTCGAGATTTTTGCGTAATGATGTTGTAGAATAGGTTGTTTGTGACTCATCCGTCACCCCATTCTCTGACTTACTCTATTCGGAATTATGGATTCGGAATTTGGAATCAAGTGCTGGGGCGCCTGAAGGCGCCCAGGGTGACGTTGGTGCCAGAGCTGCCGACGGGGCGGACGCCATGAATGGCGTCCCTACGGCAAGGCGGCAGGTCCGTTCATCGACTGACACGTCGGATGAAGGAGGGCCGACGGGGCGGACGCCATGAATGATTCAAGTGTCAAAAGGGTTTTTGCGGTTTCACTCATGACGTATTGCACAAATCACCATCTATTATCAGCCTTA
>SVGK01000095.1 GCA_015056395.1 Clostridiales bacterium | reverse complement strand
GGTACTTCTGGTTGCCGTCCTCGTCCTTTTCGATGATCTGCCACCAGCTCTGCACGGGCGAGCCGTCCGGGAACGCCTCGGTGTTGTAGTACCAGAAGGACTGGCTGGCGTAAAGCGGATAGCCGTAGCGCAGCAGCTGCGGATCGATGTGCGCGGAGATGTCCTCCGGATAGTACGCCGAGCAATAGCCCTCGGAATAGAAGTCGAAGAACACGTCGCCGTTGACGTCCTTGGCCTGCAGCACGTCCGCCGTGATGTTGCCCGTCTGCGCCTCTATCCTGCACTTGGACAGCACCTCGTCCTGGTCCAAGTCCTGCACGACCAGGTCGAGTCCCGGATACAGCTCCTCGAACTTCTCCTCAGCCTTGAGCATCTTGGAGGACGTGGCGTACACGGTGATCTCGCCGCCCTCCTCCTGTGCCTGCGCGTAGAGCTCCTCGTCGGTCATCTTGCTCCAGTCATCGTAGATGGGGCCGTATTCGTACTCCTCCGCGAAGGCCATGCCGGTCAGGGCGGTCAGCGCCACGGCCAGCATTGCGATCCATGCGATGATGCGGTTGTGTTTCATGGGTGATTCTCCTTTCATACTTTATTCAACGCCTTTGCACAGAGGCGTCAAATCACGTTGAACAGGGAGGCACACGGAGGAACATGGATCGTTTCGACAGACATCGATCGGGCGCCATGGATGGCGCCCCTACGGCACTCTGTTCCCTGCGTGCTTCGGCCATCGACTCTGTATCCCCCCTCGTTTCCCCAGCAATTGATTCTGAATTCTGAATTCTTAATTCTGAATTGATCCAATCTCCAGCGAAGCGTCCGATCCCAATTCCGAATTCCGAATTCCCAATTCCGAATTATCATTCCACTCTCGCCCTCTTGATGAGCCTCGTCGTTTCGGCGTTATAGACATTAATGTTGTCCGGCGCGATCTTCACATAGACTGTCTGGTTGATCTCGAAGTGCGCAAGTCCCAGCACCTTGGCCAGGAAGTCGCTCTGGCCCGCCTGCAGCGATACCAGCGTCTCCGATCCGGCGGGCTGGTTGGCGTAGACGGTGACCGGCAGCGCATCCGGCGAAGCCTCGCGCTGTATCTGCACCTGCTCCGGGCGCATGGCGATCACCACTTCGAACACGCCGGAGGGTATCGCCTCGTCCGTAAGGTCCTGCCTTGCAAACACGTGGTCGCCCAGCGCGCTGTGGACCTTCAAAGCGCCGTCCGCAAGGCGCTCAGCCTTGCCCTCGAGCAGGTTGATGCGCGGGTTGCCTATGAAGTCCGCCGCACGCAGGTCGATCGGGTTCATGTAGAGCTCCACGGGCGTGGAGACCTGGCTCAGCTCGCCCTCCTTGAACAGCGCGATGCGCGTCGACATCGTGAGCGCCTCGACCTGGTCGTGGGTCACGTATATGATGGTCATGCCCAGATCCCTGTGCAGGCGCTGCAGCTCGGAGCGCATGTCTATGCGCAGGCGCGCGTCCAGATTCGAAAGCGGCTCGTCCAGCAGCAGGAGCTTCGGGTTCGACGCCACGGCGCGCGCGATCGCCACGCGCTGCTGCTGGCCGCCGGACAGCTCGTTGGGGTAGCGGTCGACGTACTCCTCGATGCGCATCATGCGCAGCGCCTCGCCCACGCGCTTGTCCACCTCCGCGCGGCTCAGCTTCTGTATCTTCAGCCCGAAGGCGATGTTCTGCCTGACCGTCATGTGCGGCCAGAGCGCATAGGACTGGAACACGAGGTTCAGCCCGCGCTTGCTGGGCTCCAGATAGAAGGCGTTCTCCGCGTTGATGGCCTCCTTGCCGTCGATCAGCATCACGCCGCCCTGCGGGCGCTCAAGGCCCGAGATCACGCGCAATGTCGTCGTCTTGCCGCAGCCGGAGGGGCCGAGCAGCGTCATGAAGTCCCCGTCCTCGATGGTCAGGTTCAGGTCCTTCAGCACGTGGTTGTCGCCGTAGTACTTGTTGATGTTTATCAGTTCTATCCTGCTCATGGGGATATCCCCTCCCTCCGCATTACCAGCTCTTGCCGATGTCCGCGCCGAAGCGGTTGGCGATGATGTAGCAAATCAATATAAAGAACAGCACGCAGACCGATATCGCGTCCGCCATCTGGTTGTAGCCCTCCTGCGAATAGGTGAACGCCAGATAGGACATCGTCTGTGTCTTCTTGTCCATCATGATGATGATCAGGTCCAACTCCTTGGCGATGGATATGAACGTGAGCATGAAGCCAGTGATGAAGCCGTTCTTGGCCAGCGGCAGCACGATGGAGCGCATGCGCCGCCAGAAGCTCGCGCCGTTGATGTCCGCCGCCTCCTCGAGCTCCACCGCGATCTGCATCATGTTCGCCGTGCCCGAACGCGATGCGAACGGGAAATGCTTGACCACGCTGGTCAGCACGATCAGCGTGAACGTGCCGTACAGCGAGGGTATCAGCCCGCCCAGGTGCGGCCGCCAGAACATGGCGCAGTACATCGTGGAGAACGCGACGCCGCTCATCAGATAGGGCACGAACACAAGCTGCTCCGTCATCGCGCCATACCACTTGCCGCGTCCGCGCGTGGAGATGTAGCCCAGGAACTGCCCGCACAGCGCCGTGATGGCCGAGGCGATGAACGTGAGGCGTATCGTGTTCCACATGGAGATCATGAACTCGGGGTTTTTGAATATGCCCGGATAGTTCGTGTATTTCTCCGCTTGGTCCACCGTGCCGATCCAGTTGTAGAGCGTCAGGTTGTCAGGCCCGTAGCCGTTGCCTGTGGTGACCTGGAAGGTCTCCATGACCAATACGAACATGGGCATGACCATCGCAAGCAGCAGGAAGACCATCAGGAACACCATCAGCGGGGACTTCGCGCGGCCCAGCTTCATCTCGGTGGAACGGCCGCCCTTGCCGCCTATGGTGGCGTAGGACTTGCGCACGCCGATGATGCGCTGGTTGGAGAATATGATCAGCGCCGCAAGCGCGATCAGCACAAGGCTCATCGCATAGCCCACGCTCTGCGGGCCGTCGTTTATGAACACCTTCATCTTCGTGGCCAGCGTGTAGAAGCCTATGCGATTGCCCAGGTTCGCCGCCACGCCGTATGTGCCTATGGACTTCGAAAGCGTCATTATAATAGAAGAAAGTATGCTCGGCAGCACCAGCGGCAGCGTGATGCTCTTCAATATCTGCGGCTTCGACGCGCCGCAGATCTCGCCCATCTCCTCAAGCTCCGAATTGATCGAGCGAAGGGCCGACGATACGTTTATATAGGAAAAGGCATAGTAATGCAGCGACATGCACAGTATGATGGCCACGTGCCCATACGCAAGCCAGTCCGGTATGGGTATGCCAAGGCCCGCGAGGAAGCCGTTCGCGCCGGACGTGGCGTTGCGGAACACCGCAAGCCATGAAAGCGCCTTGCACCACGAGGGGATCATGTACGGGATCACGACGAGCATGCCCAAAAGCTTCTTGCCGGGTATGTCCGTGCGCACCATGAGCCAGCCCAATATAGAGCCCAGCGGCACGCTGACCAGCACCGTGAACGCACCGATCACCAGCGAATTCTTGAGCGGCACCCAGAGCGTCGCCGAAGCCATGTTGCTAATGAGTATATAGCGCCAGTAGTACAGCGTGAACTCCCCGGCGCCCACGCCTATGCGCTTGAGCTCCTTCTTCGAACCCGAAGCCGTGAACGTGGACGCGACCATTTGCAGCAGCGGGATCACGATCAGACAAAAGAGTATGATCAGGCTGATGAACACGATCATGTTGAACGGGTTTTTGACGATGTTCAAAAACTGGTTTTTAAGGCGCGTCCTGTTGAAAGGCCGTTTGGCCTGCGTCCCCTTCATGCTCACGCACAGATCCCTTCTTCCACGCCGCATCGGTCGAAATCTCTGACTTCCTTATATTATTATAACAAACTATTCGCACTTCGTCAATTCCCTTACATATAATAATATGTGATACACCGGCAAAATCGAATTTTGCTTTAAATGCGTTTTTTTCGGTTGTATTTTGACCGCTCCCGTGCTATAATGACATTTGCATATCGCTTGACACTAAGGAGGAAGTTCCATGGGTACGTTGTCCGTCATCATCAGCATTGTTTTGATCCTCATCTCGATCGGCCTGATCGTTGCGGTTTTGATGCAGGAAGGCCAGCGCCAGGGATTGGGCGCGATCAGCGGCGGCGCCGAGACGTTCTTCGGCAAGAACAAGGCCAACAGCGTCGAAGGCAAGCTGAAGCGCTACACTAAGATACTGGCCGGCGCGTTCATCGTATTGGCCATCGTCGCGACCATCGTGACCAACCACGCCAACAACGCCGCAAGTGCCGTGACCGAGACGCCCGTCGAAGATGCGGCCGAAGAGGTCGCTGAAGAAGCGGCCGACGCCGTTGAAGAGACCGCCGAAGAGGCCGCCGACGCCGTCGAAGAGACCGCTGAAGAGGTAGCCGACACCGTCGAAGAGGCGGCCGAGGAAGCCACCGAAGCCGTTGAAGAGGCCGCCGAGGAAACCACTGAAGCCGTTGAAGAGGCCGCCGAAGAAGCCACCGAAGCCGTTGAAGAGGCCGCCGAGGCCGCTCAGGAAGGCTGATCGCCCCCGGTAAGGAAACAACAAAAGCAACTGTCTACATATCAGGCGGTTGCTTTCGTTCATTGATGGAATGCATACAAGGTAACATGAACGGTCTGTCGAAAGGAACGCATGAATATGTTCAATAAGGTCATATCTTTTCTTGTATTGATCGCGTTGATAGCGGTCGTATCCGCATCTGCGACTGAACCGTGGACATGGGGGCGTCAGTACGGACCTTCCAGCAGCTCCGGCACCGTCAGCGCTTTTCTCCTAACAGATGCTGCCAGGGCCGTGGTCGATGCCCTGAACGACAAGACCGCCGCTGACATCTTCGGCGACGAAGCCATGCTGCAGGCCATCTCTTCCGGCGCGGTATCCTCTGACGTCGACTTCGCTGCTTACAGGCTGGATCGCGTTTTCAGCCTCACCATCACCGATGCGGACACCACCCAGGATCTCACCGTTGATTTCCCGGTCGTCCCCGCGTACGCTGCTGATGCGAAGCTGCTGGGCGCTGTCGGCATCATCGAGAACAGTACCGCTTACTGGACTGTGGTTAAGTCTGGCGTCTATGAGTCTGCTGTCGAGTCTGTCATCCCCGCCGCTACCGTCGACGCGGTCCAGAACGGATCAGGCGAGGCCGTGTTCGCTATACTGGTATGATGGCAGCTGCTCTCATTATGATCTCATCCCAAAAACACGAACAATACCTTTTCAAATTGAATTTACATTTGTTTTTGAAAAAAGTTGGAACTTTGCCGCGGCGGTCTCCGTCATAAAAACATACGAACGATAATGCAGCCCGGTACTGATCGGTTTCAGGCCCCGCGTGAACGACGCCGGCCTATGGAACTTGTTCTTTAACCTTGACAAAGGCGTGAACAAATTTCATAAAAATATTGTAAACCGATGAAATAGTATGTACATTCTGTTCGCCCTGTGCTATAATACACGGGAAATGCGCCCGCTGAGACATGGTGCGCGAACGCTCGGGCAACGACACCTTTTACCGAAATACGACCGATGAGGTGATCCGATGAAGCGCGCTGTGGCATTCATACTCATGATCTTAGTCATCACGACGGCCCTGACGGCCGCGTTGGCCGAGAACAGCGATGAAGAGCTTGCGGCGCGTTTTGCCGGCCAGACGCTTGAATACAACGGAAAGACATACAAGGCGCGCAACCGCCTTGAGACGATGCTCCTGATCGGCACGGACGAACGCGAGAATCCCGTCTATGACGACGACACGTTCACCTATGCGCAGGCGGATTTCCTGATGCTCATGGTGATCGACGACGACGACAAGATCATCACGCCGATACGCATCAACCGCGACACGATGACGACCATCACCGCCTACTCGCAGTTCCACACGAACCCGCGCGACGCGGTAGCGCAGATCGCACTGGCCTTCGCCATGGGCGAGGACTTCGAGGAAGGCGCGGAGCTCACCTGCAAGGCTGTGTCGGGTATGTTCGACGGCGCTTCCGTGGATCACTACTATGTGCTCAACATGGACGGCATACCGGCGCTCAATGATTCTATTGGCGGCGTCACGCTGACACTCAACGAGGACTTCACCTCTTTCGACCCCACGATGGTCAAGGGCGAGACGATGACCTTGAAGGGCGAACAGGCTTACATGTTCCTGCGCTACCGCTTCGGCGTCGGCGACGAATCGAACGTCTCGCGCATGGAACGCCAGAAGATCTACATGGATGCGGCCAAGCCCATACTGGTCAGCCGCCTTGAGAACAACCCGAACAGCTTCGGCGATCTCTATGAAAGCCTGCAGGACTATGCGACCACTGATATGTCCAAGGGACGCATCATCAACCTGGCCGCCAAGGTACAGCGCTACGAAGTGCTCGACTCGCTGGCCATCGAAGGCGAGAGCAAGATCGGCTTGAACGACTACATGGAATTCAGGCCGGACGAGAGCTCGCTCATGGAAGTCCTGCTGAAAGTCTTCTATAAGGAGACCTGAACCACGCTCGAAATGCCATACGGCATTGTAATATAACAATCATTACCTAGGTAAGACGCATATCCAGGAACATGATGGGTATGTGGAAAGGAGTGCATGAACATGTTCAAGAAAGTCGTTTCCCTGGTTGTCCTGATGGCGCTGGTCATGAGCGCTGCTGCTTTCGCTGCCGTGAACAGCCCCGCCTGGCCCACCGGCCCCGTCGCCGTTTCCGCCAGCTCCGGCACTGTCACCGCTCTGCCCCTGACTGAGGCTGCCAAGGCGATCGTTGATGCCATCAAGGACAAGACCGCTGCTGACATCTTCGGCGACGAAGCGAAGCTGCAGGCTATCTCTTCCGGCGCTGTCCCCTCTGACATCGACTTCGCTGCTTACAAGCTGGATCGCGTGTTCAGCCTGACCATCACCGATGCGGACACCACCCAGGATCTCACCGTTGATTTCCCGGTCGTCCCCGCGTACGCTGCTGATGCGAAGCTGCTGGGCGCTGTCGGCATCATCGAGAATGGTGCTGCTTCCTGGACTGCGGTCAAGGCCAGCGTCGTTGAGTCTGCTGTCGAGTCTGTCATCCCCGCTGCTACCGTCGACGCGGTCCAGAACGGATCCGGTGAGGCCGTGTACGCGATCCTGGTGGGCTGATAGTAAGACCAGCTGAATCACTGAATATCCACCGCCGCCTTCGGGCGGCGATGGACCGCCGACTCACAGAGGGTCGGCAGACACTGACAATGCCCGATAGACATTTCGAGACCACACATACATCCGGCAAGTCTGAACAACTTACCGGATGAATGTGTGTAAGGGACTTATAAAACGGTTTCACCCGATAAAAGCCCCTCTGATGCTTCTCTTCACGACTGATTTTGGAGGAACACATTCATGGCCAGAGCCAATACTGAGGTTGAATCCCTCGACCTGCTCAGGGAAGAACAAGGAGCGGATGAGATCAATCTTCTCGAGCTCTTCTACAGATTGCTTGAAAAATTCAGGATCATACTGGCCGCTGGCCTTATCGGCGCCATATTGATGGGCGTCTACAGCTTCTTCATCGCGACCCCCATGTATGAAGCCACCAGCGAGATGTACATACTCTCTTCCAAGGATTCCGCCATCAACCTGTCTGACCTGCAGATCGGCGCGGCGTTGACCTCGGACTATGAGGAAGTCTTGCGCACATGGGAGGTCGAGGCGCTCGTGCGCCAGAACCTGGATCTCCCCTATACGAACAAACAGCTGAAGGGCATGATCTCCATCGCCAACCCTTCAAACACCCGAATTCTGAAAATCACCGCGACCTCTGCCGACCCGCAGGAGGCAAAGGACATCGCAAATGAATATGTCGCCGTAGCGCGCGAATACATCTCAAGCGTCATGATGACGGACGCTCCGACCACGCTGTCCGAGGCGATACTCCCTCAGCAGCCCGTGAGCCCCCGCAAGGCGCGCAACATCGCGCTGGGCTTTATCGTAGGCGCGCTGATCGCCATCGTCATCATCACCATCGTGTTCATCTCCGATGACAAGATCAAGACGTCTGACGACATCCGCAAGTACATCGGTCTGCCGACACTGGCCGTGGTCGCCAAGGATCCCGGCGTACAGAAGGCGAACCAGTCCTCCTCATCACAGTCCTCCGGCAAGAGAAGGGATCGTGAACAGAAATGAATACCTGCGAATTCAAAAAGTTTATTGATTTGTCCTATACCTCACAGGAAGCTGTCAATACCCTGTGCACGAACCTGGCTTTCTCCGGCAGCGACATACACAAGATCATGATGACCTCGTGCCACGCCGGCGAAGGCAAGTCGTTCATCTCGATGAACCTGATGCGCACGCTGGCGGGCCTGGGCTACCGCGTCGTGCTGGTGGACGCCGACCTGCGCCGCTCACAGATCAAGAGCCGCTTCGGCATGCGCATAACCACCGGCAACGGCTCCGGCACGTCCCACTACCTTGCGGGCATGTGCGACCTCGAGGACTGCATCTACGCCACGAACATCGAAAATGCCTACATCATCCCCGTGGGACGCGAAGTCAAGAACTCACTGTCGCTTCTGAACAGCGACAGGCTGCCTGTACTGCTGGATGCGCTCGCAAAGCGGTTCGACTATGTTCTGGTCGACGCGCCGCCCGTGGGCGTGATCATCGACGCGGCGCAGATCGCGCGCCACTGCGACGGCACGCTGATCGTGGTGCAGTATAATTCCGTGTCCCGCCGCGAGCTGCTCTCCGTCAAGAACCAGGTCGAATCCACGGGATGCGAGATACTGGGCGCGGTGCTCAACGACGTCGCGTTCGACACGCTGTCGAGCAAGAAGTACTACAACAAGAGCTACTATTCCCACTACTATTCCGGATACTATTACGGCACACATTCCGATTCCGACGGTTCTTCATCGTCTTCCTCAAAGAGCGGCGAAGGGCACAGGCATTCGAGCAGTTCCTCAAAGGCGGCGAAGTAACGATGGGCTTCGTGGATATCCATCACCACATCATATACGGCATGGACGACGGCGCGAAATCCGAAGAGGACATGCGCAATATGCTGCTGAAGGCCTCCGCCGACGGCATCACGACGATCGTCGCCACGCCCCATGTCACGCCCGGTGTACATCACTTCGACTGGGACCGCTTTGACCGGCACATGGAGAAGGCGCGCTCCTTCATAAAGGAGCAGGGCATCGACATGGAGCTGTACAAGGGCTGCGAGATACTCTATACGGACCCCACGCGGCACTACCTCGAGGATGACCGCATACCGTCTGGCAGG
>SVGK01000094.1 GCA_015056395.1 Clostridiales bacterium | reverse complement strand
GCTTGAGGGGTCCCGCTCAGAGCTGGGCGGCCTGTGCGTGTGCGTGCACATCGAGATCGAAGGAGGCGACTGACGTGGAGGATCTCGAGAGATCCGAATACATACAGATCATCGTGGTGGACGACGAGATGATCGGCGCCGATGACATAAGCGATCTGATACAGGAGCGCTTCGGCGAGGCGCAGAAGGTGGTCACGCGCACCGCCTACAACGCGAAGACCGTGCTCAAAATGGCCGCGGAGACGCCCTGCGACATACTGATCACGGACATACAGATGCCCATGATGGACGGCCTTGCGCTGGCGCGCGAGATGCGCAGGCTGTACGGCGACATATCCATACTCTTCCTCACCGGCTACGACGACTTCGCCTACGCCTACGAGGCCTTCAAGTACAACGCGGAGCGCTACCTGCTGAAGACGGACGGCGACGACGAGATACTGCGCGCCGTCGGCGAGGCCATAGGCCGCGTGCGCGAGCAGCGCCAGATACTCCAGAAGATATTCGACGCGGAGAGCCGCTACAACCAGATGCTGCCCGTGTACCGCCGCCAGGTGGTGCTGCAGCTTTTGACGGAGGGCGCTGACGAGGCCGCCGCGGCGGAGGCCGGCATAGACGGCGAAAGGCTGTATGTGGTGGTCGCAAGGATCGGCCAGGCCGCCGACGCGAGCATGCGCCTGAAGCTGATCGCCGCCAGCGCCATCTCCCAGATCGTGGAAAACGCGCTGGACGGCGCGCTGAAGTGGTCCAACAACTACGTCATCGACGGGGAGCTCGCGTGGGTGTTCTCCATGTCCGAAGGCGGGGCCCCGGCCAGCACGCTGTTCCACCTGATGCGCCAGGCGCGCCGCCATGTGGAGGAGCAGCTGCGCCTGCCGCTGTTCTTCGTGGTCGCCGACCACGACGCGGACTGGCGGGAGCTTCCCGAAAAATACCACGAGATACGCGCCGCGCTGGCGCGCGACATACTGCAGGGCAGCACGGGCGTGGCCATCTACAGCCCGGTCGTCGAGGCGGAAAGCTTCAGCGAGGCGCGCGTGCGCCAGATGAGCCGGCTGCGCTTTGCGCTGGAGGCCTGCCAGAGGGATCTGAAAAACGGCGTGTTCGACGCGCTGTCCGGCCATGCCGCGCCCATACTCGACTATGTGCGCAGCGCGCCGCCCGCCTCCGACGCCTTTTCCGCGGAGCTGGTCAGCACGCTGATCGGCAGCCTGCTGAACTATCTGAACCGAAACGGCCTGTCCCGCGTGGCGGCGGAATGCGAGCGCTTTCGCCGCGTCGGAGAGGCCGACTATCTGGAGACGCTGATCGGGCAGATCGAGCGGCAGTCCACGGCGCACAGGGACAACGCCATCAAATCCGTGGCGGAATACCTGTACAACTACATCCGCGACCATGTCAGCGAGGACATCAGCACCACGGTGCTGACCGACGTGACGGGGTACAGCTCAGGCTACCTGTCCCGCGTGTTCCGCCAGGAATACGGCGTGAGCATACATGAATTCGTCACGCGGACCCGCATGGACCTGGCCAGGGAGCTCCTGGCGAACACCAATCTGCGCGTGTACGAGATCGCAGACCACTGCGGATACGAAAACTCCACCTACTTCATCAAGGTCTTCAAGACCTACACTGGCGTGACGCCGCAGGAATACAAACAGAACACGACGCCCGGCTGGAAGCACTGATGCGCAGGCCGCCGCGCGCCGGGAAATATCCCTGTCCGCATAACTTTGCGGGCAGGGATATTTGTTTTGTCCCGTATCGCATTTTTGACTTCAGCGCAAAGCGCAAGTCCCAAAAGTGATATGCATGTCAGAACATTGCGATTTCCTTTGTCGAATGCGTCATGTATAATGTGATCAAGTAAGGAGGGAATCGATCATGAGCAAGGGGAACGATAATAATCGATCCAGGCTGTCGATACGGCTCAGGAAGGAACTGCCCTTCCACCTGATGCTGCTGCCGGGCGTACTGCTCGTGCTGGTATTCAAGTACATCCCCATGGTGGGCCTGTCCATCGCCTTCCAGGATTATTCCCCGCTGTTCGGCATATTCGAACAGGACTGGTGCGGCCTGGAGAATTTCCGCTATATCTTTTCTCTGTCCACGTTCCCGAGGGTCATCTACAACACCATGTTCATCGCGCTGTTGAAGATCATCGCGGGCATACTGGTGCCGGTCACCTTCGCGCTGATGCTCAACGAGGTGCGCAACATAGGCTACAAGCGCACGCTCCAGACGGTGGTCTACCTGCCCCACTTCATCTCTTGGGTGGCGCTGGCGGGCATATTCCTGGACGTGCTGAGTCTGGACGGCATCGTCAACTCCATGCTGTCGGGCCTGGGCCTGAAGGCCGTGTACTTCCTGGGCGATGAGAAGATCTTCCCCTACACCATGGTGGTGACGGACGTGTGGAAGACCTTCGGCTGGAACGCCATCGTGTACCTGGCGGCGATCACGGGCATAGACCCGCAGCTGTACGAGGCCGCCTATCTGGACGGCGCGGGCCGCTTCCGCCAGACGCTGCACGTGACGCTGCCGGGCATCATGCCCATCGTCGTGCTGATGAGCATACTGTCCATAGGCAACGTGCTGCGCGCCGGCTTCGACCAGATATTCAACCTGTATTCCCCGCTCGTCTATTCCACGGGCGACATCATCGATACCTTCGTCTACCGCCTGGGCATACTGGGCGCGCAGTTCGGGCCGGCCACGGCGGTGGGCCTGTTCCAGTCGGCGGTGTCCTTCGTGCTGATCGTCACAGGCTACTGGGTCGCGGACAAGTTCCTGGGCTATCGCGTGTTCTGAGGAGGGGATCGACATGAAGATGACAAGGGGTCAGTTGGCTTACGCCATATTCAACTATGTCTTCCTGACGCTGCTGGGGCTGTTCTGCCTGCTGCCTATGCTCAACATCATCGCGCTGTCCCTTTCCTCCAGGAACATGGTCAACGCGGGCGCTGTGACGTTCTGGCCCAAGCAGTTCACGCTCAGCTCCTACGGCTACATGCTGCAAAAGAGCAACCTGGGCCCTGCGGCGATCGTCACGCTGAAGCGCCTGCTGATAGGCCTCGTGTTCAATCTGGGGCTCACGATACTGGTGGCCTATCCCCTCTCCAAGGAGAAGGACACGTTCCGCAGCCGCAAATACTACGTGGGCTTCTTCCTGTTCTCGATGATATTCAACGGCGGTCTGATCCCCACCTATCTGGTCATCAGCAAGCTGGGCATGCTCGACAAGGTTTGGGCGCTGGTGCTGCCGAACGCGGTGACGATGTACTACGTGCTGCTGATGCTCAACTTCTTCCGCGGCATACCCAAGGGCATCGAAGAAGCCGCAACCGTGGACGGCGCGGGGTGGTTCACGATACTGGTGCGCATATACCTGCCGCTGTCGCTGCCTTCGCTGGCCACGATCACGCTGTTCATCATCGTGGGCCACTGGAACGAATGGTTCGACGGCATGATCTACAACAACCATTCCGAGCACTACCCGTTGATGACGTTCCTGCAGTACCACGTACTGAACTTCAAGACGTCGGACCTTCGTCCGGAGCAGATCGCGGCCAACCCCGCACTGGCGGACCTCGAGGGCCGCGCCATAAAGTCCGCCGGCATCGTGCTGTGCACACTGCCGATCATGTGCTTCTACCCGTTCCTGCAGAAGTTCTTCGTGACGGGCATCGTGGTGGGAAGCGTCAAAGGCTGAACGATACGCCACCGTGCGTATAAATAAAGAATGGAGGTATCTCTACAATGAAAGCAACGCGTTGGATCCTTCTGGTCGCCCTGCTGATGACGATGCTGTTCCCGACCGCGGGCATGGCCGAGGAAGACGAGTCCCTGACCCGCTGGGCCATGGACGAGCCCGTGACTGTCACGATCCTGAAGAACCAGAATCCCGCCACGGTCAACTACGCCGACGGCGAGGACGCCACCAACAACATCTATTACAACAACTACCGCGACAAGCTGGGCATCACGCTGGAGTTCCAGATCTACGCAAGCGGCGATGAGTACAGCCAGAAGCTGACCATGGCCATCGCTTCCAACGACCTGCCCGACCTCCTGTACCTGCCCACCGATCAGTACATACTGCTGGCCAGGGGCGGCAAGCTGTGGGACATGACGGACATCCTCGACGAGTATGCCTCCGATCTGACCAAGCAGTGCATCAACTCCGACGGCGGCGCCATGCTGGAGGCGGCCAAGGTGGACGGCAAGCTGTACGGCATACCCACCGGCAATGCGCAGCGCATACCCTCCCAGTTCCTGTGGATCCGCAAGGACTGGCTGAACAACCTGGGCCTGGAAATGCCCAAGACCTTTGACGACGTGGTCGAGATCGCCCGCGCCTTCAAGAACAACGACCCCGACGGCAACGGCCAGGACGACACCTGGGGCCTGGGCCTGTGCAACGAAATGTCCGACTACAGCGGCTTCGGCACCGTTGAGGGCGTCATGAACGCCTACGGCGGCTCCATGCTGCAGTACATCTGGACCAAGAACGACGACGGCACCGTCACCTACATGCCCACCACGCAGGGCACGCGCGACGCGCTGCAGAAGCTGTCCGAGCTGTTCCAGGAAGGCCTGATCAACAGCGAGTTCGGCATCATGGACGCCGACAACGTGGGCGAAGCCGTGGCGGCTGGCACCTGCGGCCTGTTCTACGGCGGCGACGGCATCTCCTGGGGCTATGGCCGTGACGCCATCGCCAACAACCCCGACTGCGGCTGGGTCTGCATGAATGCGCCCTCCGTCGACGGCGAGGTGGCCACCGCCTACTCCTACACCCAGATGGACTACATCTACGCCGTGAACAAGGACTTCCCGCATCCCGAAGCCATGGTGAAGCTGGTCAACTTCAACAACGACCGCATCAACAGCCCCGAAGCCACGCTGGATTCCCTGGCGGTGTGGGGCGTGAATCCCACCACCGGCATCAACCAGTGCGACTACACCTACGGCCTGATCGATCCCTACTGGAACAAGGCCATCGGCTACAACACCACCATCGGCCAGGTGTTCAAGGGCGAGCTGCAGCCCGAGGACCTCATGCCCGAAGCCTACCGTTACTATGAGGGCATCAAGCGCTATGTCGACGAAGGCTACGGCGAGACCGGCAGCGCCAACCCCGACGACCTGACCGCCTTCCAGTATGCCATGTGCTGGGGCCCCGAGTTCGGTTCCTGGACCCGCTATCAGGAGCTGAACGACATGGGCAAGATCGAAATGAGCGTCTACACCGGCACCCCCACCGCCACGATGCTGAAGCGCTGGTCCACCCTGCTGGCCCTGCAGGACGAGACCTTCGTCAAGATCATCTCCGGCAACGAGCCCATCGAAGCCTTCGACACCTTTGTTGAGCAGTGGAAGGCGCAGGGCGGCGACAAGATCGCCGAGGAGATCGTCGAAGCGTACGTCAAGTGATCGCCTGAACGATATCCCGGGGAAACCATACGAGCGTATGGTTTCCCCCTTTCTTTGAAGACATGACCTCAGGGAACAAAGGAGGACGCATCAGATGCCCCGCATACGTTTGATCGCGATGGACATGGACGGCACGCTGCTGGCCGGCGACGGACGCACGATACCCCGGGACAACGTGCTGGCGCTCAGACGCGCCGCCGATCGGGGGATACATCTGGCGCTGGCCACGGGCAGGCTGCCTGACGACGCCGGCTTCTTTGCCAGCGACGCGGGCCTGCCCATGCACATACTGGCGATCAACGGAAGCGTGCGCGTCGACGAACCGCTGGGCGATGTGGTCTCCGCGCGATTCATACCCGCAGCCTCGGCGCGGGCCATCGCGCGGGCGATATGGGAATGCGGGCTCCGCTTCTCGATATCGAGCGTGCACGAGGTCGCCTTCAGCAGCATGCCCGAGGACATCGAGGCGGCGCGGCGCTCCCAGGGCACCTATCTGGACAGGCGCGGCGGGCGCATACGGCTCTCGCTGGACGGCTCCCGCATAGAGGAGCTGCTCGATCGCGTGAACAAATTCTCGGTCATCAGCGACGACGCGGAAAGGCTCGCCCGCCTGAAGGCCATGATACTCTCCGGCATCAGGAACGCGGACGTGACCTCCAGCTGGTACGACAATCTGGAGATCATTCCCGAGGGCGTGAACAAGGGGAGCGCCGTGAAGGAACTGGCAGCCTCGCTGGGCATACGCATGTCGGAGGTCATGGCCATAGGCGATCAGGATAACGACATACCCATGATCGCCGAAGCGGGCCTCGGCGTGGCGGTGGGCAATGCCTCGCCCGCCGCGCGCGCCGCCGCGGATCACGTCGTTGGGACGAACGATGAATGCGGCGTCGCGCAGGCGATCGAAGCGCTGGCGCTATCGTGAGGCAACCGAACGACAGGAAGAAAGGACGAGACCATGGCGCGACTGCACATCGATTTCTATTCATACACGCTCGGGCACGGCGTCGACATACTGATGACGCTGCCCACACTCACCCCCTGCGACATGGCGCCGGGCGTGACGCCCACGCACGTGCCGCCGGCGAAGTTCCCCGTGCTCTACCTGCTGCACGGGCACGGCAACGACTACCAGTGCTGGACGCGCTACACTTCCGTCGAACGGCTGGCGGAGGAGCAGCGCATCGCGGTCGTGACGTTCAACGGCGAGAACAAGGCCTACAACGATCTTCCCGGCGACGACCGCTATGAGGCGTTCCTCAACGAGGAGCTGCCCGAACTCATCACCGCTGACTTCCCCATCTCGGCCCGCAGGGAGGACACGTACATCGCCGGGCTCTCCATGGGCGGCTACGGTACGCTGGCCCATGCGTTCCGGCATCCCGAGCGCTACTGCGCCTATGGCGCGATGTCGGCGGCGCCCTCGATACGCGAGCGCCGCGCGGCGCAGGGCAGCCCGTGGGCCGAACTCTTTGGAAACGCCATCGAGCCTCTGGAGGAGGCGGAAGCCCGCGTGCGCGAAGGCGCGGCGCTTCCCAAGGGCTACATCTGCTGCGGCACAGAGGACTTCCTGTACCCGCAGAACGTGCGCTTCGTCAAGGCGCTCAAGGCACTGGGCGTGGAGTTCACCTGGCACCCTGTCGAGGGCTATGCGCACGAGTGGCGCTATTGGGATATCGAGATCGCCAACTTCCTCGACTGGATCCCCAGGACGGACTATTATGCGGACAAGCCCCACAAGGTGTGACGGGCGACCCATTTGAAATCACGCCCGGCATGGGTTATAATGGAGGCGCAAAGGAGGAATGGATATGGACCATACCATCGCACGCTACGCCCTGATCAGCGACGCCCGCACATTCGCCTTCTCGGCGGAGAACCCCACGGGGACCCGCGGCGGAGGCGGCCGCGGCGGGGACTGCACGAAGCTCTCGCCCACGGTGGTCATACCGGCCGGCGAGACGGTCACGCTGGTCGACGTCGACGGGCCGGGCGTCATACAGAACATGTGGTTCACGGGATACGTCGGCCACAGCTTCATACTGCGCATATACTGGGACGGCCAGACCTATCCCTCGGTGGAGGCGCCGCTCTCCGCCTTCTTCGGCTGCGCCTATGACGAGAACTTCGTGGACCGCGACGGCCGCTACCCGGTGCTCAACTCCGCGATGCTGCTGGTGGCCCCCGGGCGCGGCTACAACTGCTTCTTCGAGATGCCATTCCGCCGCCATTGCCTGATCACCATGGAGAACCGCAGCGAGAAGGACGAGGCGCTGTACTACATCATCACGGGCTGCAGGCAGCATGTGCCGGAGGAGGCAGGCTGCTTCCACGCGTCCTACAGGCAGGAGCACCCCGTGCAGAAGGGCCGCAGCTATACCGTCATAGACGGCATACGGGGCAAGGGGCAGTTCCTGGGCCTGACGCTGGCGACGGGCATGAACGGCAACAACACCTGCTGGGTGGAGGGCGAGGCGCGCATGTTCATCGACGACGACCTCTACCCCTCCATACATTACACGGGCACGGAGGACTACTTCACGGGCTCCTACGGCTTCGGCAACGACATCTATATAAAGCGTTACCAGACCTTCAGCGGCCTATACAGCGGTCTGTACGCCATACTGGGGGACAACGAGGCGTTCTACAACGGCCAGCAGCGCTTCCTGCTGTACCGCTTCCACGTGCCGGATCCCATACACTTCGAAGAGGCCTTCCGCATGACGCTGGATGATCTGGGCTGGACCGGCCCGCGTTACGACGATTATACGTCCGTCGCGTATTGGTACCAGACGCTGCCCTCGGCGCCGCTCAAACCGCTGCCCACGGACAGGGAGATGTGCATGAAGTGAGAGGGGCGGGAAAATGAGGCCCGGGCCGGCGTGGCGGCGTGGACGCCGGTGTGGCGGCGTGGACGCCGCCGCGGCGGAGGGTCGCGTTCACTCTGTTATCAGGGAAGTTATGTGCATGGTGCGAATAGCATTGACGTGGCGGCGTGGACGCCGCCTCTGCGGCAGCGTTGTCAGTACGACGAGATCCCGAGCTCTCTGCACGGCGCATCTGCCGATCTTGTGATCCGCAGCGGCGGCTGTAGCGGCGGCTATCAGCCGCCATTTCCTCTGGCAAACATATCTCTGATTTATCATGCATGTCTTCGTTCAAAGCTGACGGCATTGGCCACCGAATAGGTCGTACACACCGCGAAAAGACGGGACCGCGCGACATGTACTGGCATGCCGCGCGGTCTCGCTCATACTGTTGTGTCGTTCTACGCCTTATCCCTGACCATGCTGAGCGAAATGCGCTTCTTCTGCGCGTCCACGCTGATCACCCAAACCTTTACGATATCGCCGACCTTCACGATCTCCGACGGATGGCGGATATAGCGATCCGACATCTTCGAGACGTGCACGAGGCCGTCCTGATGCACGCCTATATCCACGAACGCGCCGAAGTCGATCACGTTGCGCACGGTCCCGGTGAGCTCCATACCCGGCTCCAGATCGCCGATGTCCAGCACGTCCGTGCGCAGCACGGGCTTCGGCAGCGCGTCGCGGGGATCGCGCCCGGGCTTGCACAGCTCCGCCAGTATGTCCCTGAGCGTAGGCAGACCCGTGCCCGCCTGCTTCGCCAGCTTCTCCAGGCCGTAGAGCCGCGCGCGCTGTTCTATGTCCTGTATGCCGCTTTTTATGTCCCCGGTCTCGTATCCCAGCGCCTTCAGCACCTTCCCGGCCGCGTCGTAGCTTTCGGGATGGACCGCAGTCGCGTCGAGCGGCTCGGTGCTCTCCCGGACGCGCAGGAAGCCCGCGCACTGTTCAAAGGCCTTCGGCCCCAGCTTCGGGACCTTCTTCAGCGCGGCGCGCGTGGGTATGCCGTTTGCTTCCCTGTAGGTCACGATGTTCTTCGCCAGCGCCGGGCCT
>SVGK01000093.1 GCA_015056395.1 Clostridiales bacterium | reverse complement strand
GGTTTCGGCGTTACGCAAACGGTAACTTGGAATGCGAAGACGGTCGCAGGCGTGGCCGTGATGGTCGCGGGCGTCCTGTGCGCATTCCTGCCCGAACGGGTGATCAGGAGCAAATGGCCGGGGCTATTGCTGTGCGCGGCAGGCGCACTCATGGTTCTCTGGTAAACAATACAGCAGGAGGATATATCGATGGAAAACGAGTCCACATTCGCGATGCACAAGGTGTATCAGCCCAAGGAGATCGAGGACAGGATCTATAGCAATTGGGAGACCTCGGGCGCGTTCAAGCCCGTGAAGGACCCGGACAAAAAGCCCTTTGTGATCGTCATGCCGCCGCCGAACATCACCGGCCAGCTGCACGTGGGCCACGCGCTTGACGAGATGCCGCAGGACGTGCTGATCCGCTACCACCGCATGAAGGGCGACCCGACGCTCTGGGTGCCCGGCACGGACCACGCCGCCATCGCCACCGAGGTCAAGGTGGTGGATTCGCTGAAGGCCGAGGGGCTTACGAAGCATGACATCGGGCGCGAGAAATTCCTGGAGCGCACATGGGCATGGAAGCGCGAATACGGCGGACGCATCGTGCGCCAGCTGCGCAAGCTGGGCGTGTCCTGCGACTGGGATCACGAGCGCTTCACCATGGATGAGGGTCTGTCCAGAGCCGTGCGCGAGACGTTCGTCAACCTCTACGAGAAGGGCCTCATATACCGCGGCGACCGCATCATCAACTGGTGCCCCAGCTGCCAGACGGCGCTTTCGGACGCCGAGGTCGAATACGAGGAGCAGGATTCCCATCTCTGGCATATCCGCTATCCCGGCCATGACGGCAAGGACATCATCGTAGCGACCACGCGCCCGGAGACCATGCTGGGCGATACAGGCGTGTGCGTGAACCCCGCGGACGAGCGCTACCAGGACATGATCGGCAAGACGGTCACGCTGCCCATCATGGACCGCGAGATACCGATCGTCGCGGACGACTACGCGGAACTGGGCTTCGGCACCGGCGCCGTCAAGATGACGCCCGCACACGACCCGAACGACTTCGAGGTGGGCAAGCGGCACGATCTGCCGATCATACGCGTGATGAACGCGGACGGCACGATGAACGAGAACGCCGGCAAATACGCGGGCATGACGCGCGAGGCCTGCCGCGAAGCCGTCGTCAAAGAGCTCGAAGAGCAGGGACTGCTGGTCAAGATCGAGCCGCTCAAGCACAACGTCGGCACCTGCTACCGCTGCCACAACACGATCGAGACGATATTGGGCTTCAAGCCCCAGTGGTACGTGAAGATGGCGCCGCTGGCCAAGCCTGCGATACAGGTCGTCAAGGACGGAAAGCTCCGCTTCATACCGGAGCGCTTCGAAAAGACCTATTTCAACTGGATGGAGAACATCCGCGACTGGTGCATCAGCCGTCAGCTCTGGTGGGGCCACAGGATCCCGGCGTTTTACTGCGACAACTGCGGCGAGATGACGGTCTCGCGCGAGGACATCACGACTTGTCCGCGCTGCGGCGCGCCCGTCAAGCAGGACGAGGACGTGCTGGACACCTGGTTCTCTTCCGCGCTCTGGCCCTTCAGCACGCTGGGCTGGCCGGACGAGACGGAGGACTTCAAGTATTACTATCCCAACACCGTGCTCTCCTGCGGCTATGACATCATATTCTTCTGGCTTGCGCGCATGGTGTTCAGCGGCATCGAGCAGACGGGGAAGTGCCCGTTCGAAGTGGCGCTCATGCACGGCCTCGTGCGCGACGAATTCGGGCGGAAGATGTCCAAGTCGCTGGGCAATGGCATAGACCCCATCGAGATGATCGACAAGTTCGGCGCGGACGCGCTGCGCTTCTCGCTGGTGATGGGCGTGGCGCCCGGCAGCGACATCCGCATGTCCGAAAAGAAGATCGAATCCTACCGCAACTTCGCCAACAAGATCTGGAACGCGAGCCGCTTCGTGCTGATGAACCTGCAGGGCTTTGAGCCCAAGGGCATCGCTTCCGTCGCGGACAGGCTGCAGCTGTGCGACAAGTGGATACTGACGCGCTATCAGGAGGCCGTCGCGTCGATCACGCAGAACCTGGAGGACTACGACCTGGGCTTTGCGGCGACGAAGCTCTATGATTTCATCTGGAGCACGTTCTGCGACTGGTACATAGAGGCCTCCAAGCAGGGCCTCTACGCGGAGGACGGCGAGACAAAGCGCACTACGCAGGAAGTGCTTCTGTACGTGCTGACGGGCATACTCAAGCTCCTGCATCCCTACATGCCGTTCATCACGGAAGAGGTGTACGGCTATCTCCCCGGCGTTCAGGGCATGCTGATCACCTCCGAGTGGCCCAAGGTCGTGCCGGAGTACAACTTCGATGCGGAGGCCGCGCAGATGGAAGGCGTCATGGAGGTCATCAGCGCCATACGCAACCTGCGCGCGGAAATGAACGTCGCGCCCGGCAGGCGCGCCACGCTGATACTGCGCGCGCACGGCAACTGGGAAGGCGCTCTCAGGGCCGCGGACGGCTACTTCCGCCGCCTGGCCGGCGCCAACAGCGTCGAATTCATCACGACCGCCGACCCGAATCCGGAAAAATCCGCCTCCGCCGTGACGGAGAGCTGCGAGCTGTACATACCATTGGGCGAGCTGGTCGACATCGACAAGGAGCTTGCAAGGCTCAACAAGGACCTTGCGAACGCGCAGGGCGAGGTCGCGCGCGCCGAGGGCAAGCTGGCGAACGAGAAGTTCACGGCGAAGGCGCCCGCGCATCTTGTGGAGGCGGAGCGCGAAAAGAAGCGCGCCGCGGAGGACAAGGTCGAGAAGCTCAAGGCCCGCATCTCCGAGATGGAGGCACTGCGCTGAAATTCATATTCCGTTGACATAGGGCCGATATAATAGCGAACGGACAAAGGGGAACAGGATGTTTGGTATCATCCGGCCGGATCTGGGCAAGCTCGACGACGATGCCAGGGCACGGTACAGGCGCTGCTACTGCGGCGTCTGTACCGCACTGCATCAAGGCTACGGGCAGCTTGGGCGCATGACGCTGAGCTATGACCTCACGTTCCTTGCGCTGCTGCTGGATGCGCTGTATGCCGAGGAAGAACAGGCGCGCCACGTGCGCTGTCCCGTACATGCGCTGCGCGGCGTGGACGCGCTGGACAACGAGTACATGCGCTATGCCGCAGATCTTAACATCGCGTTGAGCTACTACAAGCTGCTCGACGACTGGCGGGACGATAAAAACGTACTCTCACGCGGCTCGGCGGCGCTGGTCAAGAGATACATGGCGGCGATAAGCGCGCGGTACCCGAGGCAGATAAAGGCGATCGAAAGCTGGATAAGCCTGATCCATTCCGCAGAGTCGTCCGGAGACACGGAGATAGACGTGCCGGTCAACCTGACGGGCGATATGCTTGCCGAGCTCTTCTGCTACCGTGAGGATGTCTGGGCAGGCGAGCTGCGCGGCATGGGCGATGCGCTCGGGCGCTTCATCTACTTCATGGACGCCTACGAGGACGTGAAGCGGGACGAGCGCAGGGGAAGCTTCAACGCCCTCAAACCGCTTGCGGCCACCGCGGATTACGAGGCGCTCTGCAGGCATGCGATGGAAGCCATGATGGCCGACTGCGTGCAGGCCTTCGAGGTGCTGCCGATCGTGCGCAATGTCGACATATTGCGCAGCGTGCTCTACGCGGGCGTCTGGGCAAAGTACAACCGCATGCACCGCACAAAGGGGAATGGAGAGACACAGCATGAACAATGATCCTTACCGCGTATTGGGTGTCTCGCCGAACGCTTCCGAGGACGAGATCAAGAAGGCCTACCGCGCGCTTGCGAAGAAGTACCACCCAGACGTCAACCACGGTTCCAAGGAAGCCGAGGCGAAGATGAAGGAAGTGAACGAGGCCTACTCCGCGCTGATGCACAAGCAGAGCGGCGCGGGCCAGGGCTCTTCATCCCAGTGGGCGGGCGGCCCCGGCTATGGCGGGGCAGGCTACGGCTACGGGAATGGCGGATGGCAGGGCTACGGCTATCGCGGCTATGCGAACGAGGCATCGCGGGACCCGCGCATGCAGGCGGCGCGCAATTACATCAACGCGCAGCGCTTCCAGGAAGCCATGCACGTGCTGAACGATATACGCGACGGCAGCGCCGAATGGTACTTCCTTTCCGCCCAGGCCAATCTGGGCATGGGGAACAGGATCGCCGCGCTGGACGACGCGCGCAGGGCCGCCGAGATGGAACCCGGCAACTTCGAGTACCGCATGTTCTACGACCGCCTTGATTCCAACAGGCATTTCTATCAGGATGCCGGCATGGGCTACGGCTTCAACATGCAGACGGCCATGTGCGCCAACCCGCTTTTGACCTGCTGCCTGCTCAACACGCTGTGCGGCTGCTGCTGCGGACGCCCCTATTGTTGATCAAATCATATCGGTTTCGATGCACGGGAGGAAGACGAACGATGACATGGTGGGAAAAGGTAAAGGAGAGCCTTCGCAGCTTCATGATGGGGCGCAATGGCGCGGATCAGCTTGCCTTCGCTTCGCTGATCGCGGGCGTGATACTTGCATTGCTCTCAGGTTTCACAGGGAGCGGTGTGCTCCATGTTTTGAGCACGGTCGGGTATCTCTACGCGCTGTTTCGCATGCTTTCCAGGAACATCGCTAAGCGACAGGTCGAGAACCAGCGCTTCATGGAGTTCTTCGGCGGCACGAAGGACAAGACCACGCAGGGCTGGCAGCGGCTCAAGAATTCCGCGACGTACAAATACGTCTCTTGTCCCGAATGCAAGACGCTACTGCGCCTGCCGCGCAAGGGCAAGGACGGAAAGAAGCTCGGCAGCGTCAACGTGACGTGCACGAAATGCAGGCACTCATTTACCACAAAAGTATAAATGTTTTGCTGTTTCAGCACCCATGATTCGATATTTGATTTGGAGGTCTGGACCATGCGCAAGGAACATATCGACACGATGCCGGTCTGGGATGCCTATCGAATGGATGTAGAGTGTCCGCTGTGTGAGCTCAAGAAGAAAGCGGAGACATCCAACGTGGATTACTTCCTGGGCGAATCCGTCATGGAGCCCGATCAGCGCATAGAGGTCAACAACAAGGGCTTTTGCCCAAGGCACTTCAAGCAGCTCTATGACGCGGGAAACCGACTGGGCCTGGGTCTGATGGCCGACACGCATACGAAGGAAGTGCTCAGAAAGCTCAAGGATTGCGAGGCCGCGCTGACCAACGGTTCGAGCGGTGAAAGCAAGCGCCGCTTCGGGTTCCTGCCCAAAAAGATGGATGTGTCGCAGGTGGCCGAAACGCTCAAGGCGATGACCGAGTCGTGCGTGGTGTGCGAGCGCATGGAAAAGAGCATGGAGCGCTACATCTACACGGTGCTGTACATGTACAAGCACGAGAAGGACTTCCCGGAGCTGTTCCGCGCGTCGAAGGGCGTATGCCTGACGCATTACTACGAGCTCGTCGTGGGCGCAGGCAAGGAGCTCTCCGGCGACGACCAGGCGTCGTTCCTGGGAGACCTGGCCAGGCTCGAATCCGAGAACTTCGACCGCATCGAAAAAGAGGTCAACTGGTTCACGCAGAAGTTCGACTATAAGAACGAAGACAAGCCGTGGGGCAACAGCCGCGACGCGGTCAAGCGCTCGGTCAACAAGCTGCGCGAAAAGGTCATCGAATAAGAGGCGGATGCTATCATGGAAAAGAAGATGTGCGTATTGTACGACGACAAGGTCTGCAACGACTGCGGCGAATGCAACATGTGTGACCTCGATCCCAACAAGGTCTGCGACAACTGCATGAAGTGCATCAACACGGGAGCGGATTACAACGCCATCGAGATCGACGAAATCATCGAAGGCGAATACGATCCGACCACGGGAGAGGGATGACCTTTCCTGCCACATCTTTTCGTAAAAGTCAGCTTTTGCGAAAAGATAGGCCCCTTTTCGGCCCATTCCACCCATAAAGCGAGGTCAAGACTCTAATGAGCGATTATACCGATCAACGCGCAAGGACGCTGCTGCTGGCCACGCGCGAAGTGCTCAAGGAGCTTCCCGACGCGTGCAGCGAATTCATACAGTCCATCGCCGACACGACACAGCCGCTCACGCGCTATGTCTACGCCACGGACCTGCGCATATTCTGCAGATTCCTGATGGACGAAGTGCCTTCCTTCGCGCGCTATCCCAGCATGGTCGCCATACCGCATGAAGCCTTTGGCGAAGTCACAGCGCGCCAGATACGCAACTATATGGAATATCTGGGCTTTTACATAAGCAACGACGAAGAGCGCACGAACACGGAGCCGGGCAAAACGCGAAAGTTGTCGTCATTGCGAAGCTTTTATGAATATTTAGTTAAGTCCGAGGCGATCACAAGCGATCCATCGCGGCTGGTCGACATGCCGAAGCGGCACGAAAAGCCCATATTGCGCATGGAGATCGACGAGGCCGCGCGCATGCTGGATCTGGTCGAAAGCGGCGAAGCGCTTGCCGATGAACACCAGCGAAAGTACAACGAGCACACGAAGCTGCGCGACCTTGCGATATTGACGCTGTTTCTGGGCACGGGCATTCGCGTGAGCGAGCTGGTCGGGCTCGATCTGAACGACATCGACTTCAACGTGAACGGCTTTCTGGTCACGCGCAAGGGCGGCAACCAGGCCATACTCTATTTCCCCGACGAGGTCGCAAACGTGCTGAAGCGCTATATCAACGAGGTGCGCCTTGAGGAGACACCTCTGCCGGGCCATGAGGACGCCCTGTTCCTTTCGCTGCAGAAAAAACGCATGGGCGTGCGCAGCGTACAGATGATGGTCAAGAAATACGCCGTGGCGGCCGCGCCTCTGAAGACGCGCCTGAGCCCGCACAAGCTGCGCAGCACGTTCGGCACGAACCTCTACAACGAGACCGGGGACATCTACCTGGTGGCGGACGTGCTTGGCCATTCGGATGTGAACACGACGCGCAGGCATTACGCTGCAATGTCGGATGAGCACAGGCGCACGGCGGCAAAGATGGTCAAACTGCGCGACGAAGATGCAAAAAAAACAGACATCGAGGGCGATTTGTCCGGTTCTGACGCTTGACAATTCGACTTTCTTTGACTATAATTCTTTTTGTACAAAACAGTTGGGAGGAATGACCTATGTACGGCAAGGGAACCGTATCCATCAATGCTGAAAACATCATGCCCGTCATAAAGCAATGGCTGTATTCCGACAAGGACATATTCATCCGCGAGGTCATCAGCAACGCCTGTGACGCCATATCCAAGCACAAGCGCCTGGTCTCCGTCGGCGAGGCCGCCGCGGTCGAAGGCGGCTATCATATCGAAGTCCGCGTGGACGAGGCTGCCAGGACCATCACATTCACCGACAACGGCATCGGCATGACCGCCGAGGAGGTCGAAAAGTACATCTCTCAGGTGGCGTTCTCCGGCGCTGCTGACTTCATACAGAAATACGCCAAGGAAGGCACTGAAGGCGAAGGCGCCGGCATCATCGGCCACTTCGGCCTGGGCTTCTATTCCGTGTTCATGGCGTCCTCGCGCGTCGTGATCGATTCAAAGAGCTACCTTGACGAGCCCGCGGTGCGCTGGACCAGCGAGGACGGCATGACCTACGAGGTCGAAGCCTCCGACAGGACCGAACAGGGCACCGCCATCACGCTGACGATCGACGATGAGGACAAGGAATTCCTGGACTATTGGAAGCTGCACGGCACGCTCGAAAAGTACTGCCAGTTCATGCCCTATCCGATCACGCTGACCGAGACGCTGCCTGAGGAAGAACCCAAGGAGGGCGAAGAGCCCAAGAAGCCGCGCTCCGAGCAGATCAACGACACGGAGCCCCTGTGGATGAAGAAGCCCTCGGACTGCACGGACGAGGACTACAAGGAGTTCTACAAGAAGCTCTTTCACGATTTCGAGGAACCGCTGTTTTGGATCCATCTGAACGCAGAGTACCCGTTCAACCTGAAGGGCATACTGTATTTCCCGAAGATCAAGAACGATTTCTCGATCAACGAAGGCATCGTCAAGCTCTACAACAACCAGGTGTTCGTGGCGGACAACATCAAGGAGGTCATACCCGAATTCCTGCTGCTGCTCAAGGGCGCCATCGACTGCCCCGACCTGCCGCTGAACGTTTCGCGTTCGTTCCTGCAGAACGACGGCTACGTCAAGAAGATGTCGCAGTACATCACACGCAAGGTGGCGGACAGGCTGGTATCCGAGTTCAACAACCGCCGCGAGGATTATCAGCGCTACTGGGACGACATACATCCGTTCATCAAGTACGGCTGCATACGCGACGAGAAGTTCTACGACCGCGTCAAGCAGGCGCTGCTGTTCAAGACCACGGAGGGCGAATACCTGACGCTGGAGGAATACCGCAACCGCAATGCCGACGGCGAAGCCTGCACGGTGCTCTACACCAGCGATGAAAGCCGTCAGACGCAGATGATCGCGCAGTACCGCTCGATCGGCCGCGACATCGTCGTTCTGAACACGATCATAGACGGCAACTACATAAGCTTCCTCGAATACGCGCAGCGGGACGACAAGGTCACCTTCAAGCGCGTCGACGCGGACACGGAGGGCCTCACCGAGGACGGCGAGGCGCAGGCGGACGTGGTCGAGCAGCTCGAGAAGCGCTTCCGCGCGGCCTCGAACGACCAGGCGCTCACAGTCAGGCTCCAGGCCTTCAAGAGCGACGACGTGATCGCCATGATGACCGTGGACGAACAGGACCGCCGCTTCTCCGAGATGTCGAAGCAGTGGCGCGGCACCAGCATGGACGACTTCCCGCAGAAGCGCACGCTCGCGCTCAACACGAAGCATCCTTTGGTAAAGTGGCTCGAGACGGCGCAGGACGGCGAACGCACCGACCTTGTGTGCGAACAGGTATTCGACCTGGCCGAGATGGCGCGCCAGCCCCTGACCGGCGAGCGCATGGTGAAGTTCCTGAACCGTTCGAACGCGCTCCTCAAGGACCTCGTGACCGAATGACGCCTGCCCTTTCCGAAAGGCCGCCCTCGTCGACAGACGGGGCGGCCTTTTTTCGAACGTTCCATTAAATTCCCTTCCCTCCCCTTCCCTGCCTTCAATTTTGACAAACCTGTGATATAATGTATCGTATCATTCGTACGGGAGGATGCTTCCATGTCCATGTACAAGCTACACTCGGACTACGCGCCCACGGGCGACCAGCCACAGGCCATACAGGCGCTCACGGACGGTCTTGCAAAGGGTGCGCGGCATCAGGTATTGCTGGGCGTGACCGGCAGCGGCAAGACGTTCACGATGGCGAACATCATCAAAAACGCCAACCGTCCCGCGCTGATCATCGCTCACA
>SVGK01000092.1 GCA_015056395.1 Clostridiales bacterium | reverse complement strand
ACTTTCCGTCAAAGGAGGCCGTGCTCTCCGAGATACTGTCGAGCCATGTCGAAAAGGGCGTCGAGGCGCTGAAGGCTTCGCTTGAAGGCGAGCGTATGTCGCCCATAGCCCGTATGGACCGCGTGCTGGGCGCCGTCAACCTGCTGAGCGACGGCGACGTGAGCTATGGCGCACTGATGGTGCGCATATGCTACATGAACGGCGACCCGGTGATACGCACGCGTCTGCGCGCGCTGCAGCTGGACGCGCTCAGACCGCTGTTCGAGGCCGCGTTCGCGATGGGCGTGTCGGCGGACGCGTTCTTTTCCCGCTTTCCGGGAAGGCTTGCGGACATCGTCCTGAGCCTTGTGGCGGATGTGGACGACCGCACCTATATGATACTGGCGCAGCAGGCGGACCGACCGGAGTTCGTGCTTGAAGTGATGGACGAGCTCGACGCGGGTCGCATGGCCGTAGAGGAGCTGCTGGGCGCGCCCTACGGCTCGATCCAGCTGTTCGACCCCGCGAGGTTGCTTGAATGCTACAGGCAGGCGGCGGACGAGCTCATGCGACTGGAGGCGCGCTGACATGAAGCGGATAACGTATGTGTTCCTGCTCGCCCTTCTCCTGATCATCACGATGGATACGGCCCTGGCCCAGGGGCAGGACTGGCACTGGTTTTCCATGCCCACTGTGCCACCCCATCGCCTGAGCGGCATCAAGGTCGGCATAGACCCCGGACACCAGGCGCACCAGAACAGCCAGAAGGAGGCCGTGGCCCCGGGTTCGAGCGAGACCAAGATGAAGGCCTCGTCGGGCACGGAGGGCGTGCGTTCCGGCGTGGAGGAGTACGTGGTCAACCTGCAGGTCGGCCTCAAGCTGCGAAGCGCGCTGGAGGAGCTGGGCTGCGAGGTCTACATGACGCGCACGACGAACGACGTGGACATCTCCAATCAGGAGCGCGCAAAGATGATGAACGCGCTGGGCGTCGATCTGGTGCTCAGGCTGCACTGCGACGGCGCCGACAACTCAAAGGCGAACGGCGTGGCGATGTACGTCAACGAGACGGGCCCCATCGCGTATTCGTCGCAGTCCGCCGCCGCGGCGCTGCTGCCGGCCATGGTCGCGGCCACGGGGGCCAGGGACGCAGGCATACACTTGAGCGACAGCTACACGGGCAACAACTGGTCCGAAGTGCCCTGCGTGATGGTCGAAATGGGCTTCATGTCGAATCCGGAGGAGGACATGCGGCTGGTCAGCGACGGCTATCAGGACCTGCTGGTCAGGGGCATGGTCAACGGCATACTCGACTGGTTCGGTCGCTGAAACTCGGCGGAAAAATAACATGCGTTTAAATTGACTTTTCCGAGGCGGAATGATAGAATATCACAGTAAGCCGCTCGGGAACGGCTTTTAATGTATGGAAACATGCAGCCCATTCCCGGCGAGATTTTTTGAGTTAGGAGGTGCAACGCGTGTACGCAGTCGTTAAGACAGGAGGCAAGCAGTACCGTGTTTCGCAGGGCGACGTCATTTTCATCGAAAAGATCGACAAGCAGGCTGACGAGACCGTGACCTTTGACGAGGTCCTGCTGGTCGGCGATGAGAACGGGACCAAGGTCGGTACCCCCGTGGTGTCCGGCGCCAAGGTCGAAGGCAAGGTGCTTGCGCAGGTCAAGTCCCGCAAGATCGTCGTCTATAAGTATAAGGCCAAGAAGAACGAGCGCAAGAAGCAGGGCCATCGCCAGCCCTACACCAAGGTCGAGATCACAGCCATCAACGCCTGAGATGAGATCCAATGGAACGACCGTGGCATTCTATAAGCGGTCGGACGGCATGCTGGTCGGATACAAGGCACAGGGTCATTCAGACTATGCAGACGCAGGTTCGGACATTGTCTGCGCGGCAGTCTCTGCGCTGACCCAGGCGACGGCGAACGGGATCACGAAGATCCTGAAGGCGCCGGCACGATACTCGCAAAACGATCGGGATGCGGTTCTCGAATTGAGACTGTCCGATGCGTGCAGCGATGATCTGGTCGACAGGGCACAGCTCCTGTTCGAGACATTGCTCCAGGCGGTACAGTCGATACAGGCAGATTTCCCCCAAAATGTCCGAGTGATCTTCAAGGAATGGAGGTAAAGCACATGTTCAAGATGAATCTTCAGCTCTTCGCGCATAAGAAGGGAATGGGCTCCTCCCGCAATGGCCGCGACAGCCATGCGCAGCGCCTTGGCGTGAAGCGCGCGGACGGTCAGTTCGTCCTGGCGGGCAACATTCTCGTGCGTCAGCGCGGGACCAAGTTCCATCCCGGCAAGAACGTCGGCATCGGCGATGATGACACGCTCTACGCGAAGATGGATGGCATCGTGAAGTTCGAGCGTTACGACAAGACGCGCAAGCAGGTCAGCATCTATCCCAAGACGGAAGCGGCCGCCGAATAAGCGATCATCTGACAAAGCGACGCACCCTCGACACGCGGGGTGCGTCGTTTCTTTGGGAGGAAGGGCATGTTCCTTGAAACGAACGACATCGACCTGAAGCTCATGCTCATGGACAGCGCGCAGAGCTTCATGTGGATGCAGGCGGACGGCGGCTACGGCGCCGTGCTGCACGGCAGGGCGGTGTATCTGAAGGAAGACGGCGCGTGCCTGTACGCGGAAGGCATGGACGAGATGTCCCTGCGCAGGTATCTGGGCCTTGCACGGGACTATGATGCCCTGCGCGCGGCCTGGCGCGGCGATCCGGTCGTCTCCCGATGCATGGACGCCTGCCCGGGACTCTGCGTGATGGAGCAGCCCGCGTGGGAGACCGTCGTCATGTTCATACTCTCCGCCAACAACAACGTCGCGCGCATACGAAAGCTCACGCACGCACTCCAGACGCGGTATGGCGAGACGATCGAGACGGAACATGGCGCGTTCTACGCCATGCCGACGGCGGACAGACTGGCGTCGCTTTCAGAGGAAGAACTGCGCGCGCTCGGGGTCGGCTATCGTGCGCCGTATCTGATCGGCGCGGCGCGTATGGTGCGGGACGGTTTCCCGCTCGACGCGCTCATGGACAGGCCCTACGAGGCCGCGCACGCCGAACTTCTGCGGCTGCCCGGCGTGGGCGACAAGGTGGCCGACTGCATACTGCTTTTCGGATGCGGCCATGCCGAGGCGTTCCCGACCGACGTTTGGATCGAGCGCCTGCTGAAGGAGTGCTTCGGCATAAAAGCTTCGAACAGACGCGCCCTGGCCGCGCGCGCGAGGGAGCGCTTCGGGCCGCAGGCCGGCGTCGTGCAGCAGTTCCTGTTCCATGCTGCGCGCATGCGCATCTTTGAAAATAACGAATTGTTAACGCCAGCGGATTGAAACAGCCACGGCGGAAATCTATAATGTTCACGTTCCTTCCGATGAGTAGGGATGTCGCGTCAAGTACCGGCGGATGGGAGGTTGCCGCCGGGCGAAGAGGCCTTGCGCCTCGCGGTGGCATTCCGCATCCGCAGTCGGAAGGGCGGTATAACCTCCTCCATCCTCGGACGAATGGAGGTTTTTTCATGCAGAGGAAAAGCTTTGGCGCAAAGAGGCTCGCGGCCTGTGCGATGCTGGCGGCCGTGAGCGTCGTGCTGGCGCGCTTCATCATCCCCATGCCCAACGCGACCACGCGCTTCTCGGTCGAGGCGGCGCCTGTCATACTGGCGGGACTTTTGATGGGACCGCTGCCGGGCGCGCTGGTCGGCTTCGTCGCGGACGTCGTCGGCTGCCTCTTCTCAGGCTATGGCTACAACCCCGTGTTCTCGCTGCCGCCGGTGCTGATTGGCCTGTGCGCGGGGCTTATGCGCTTCATGGTCTGCGAAAGGGTCAGCTTCTTTCGCGTACTTGCCACGTTCCTGCCTGCGGTGGCGCTGGGCTCGGTGCTGTGGCAAAGCTGGTGGCTGTCGTTTTTCTACGGCACGAAGTCGTTCGGCGCGTTTCTCGCGGCGCGCAGCATACAGTTTGCTGTCACGAGCCTGATCAACGCGGCCGTTGTGACCGTGCTTCTCAAGAGCAATGTCTTTGCAAGATTCGGCCTGCAGCGGCCGGAGGTGATCTCATGAATTACGACGAATCGATCGAATACATCCATTCCGTATACTGGAAGGGCACGAAGCTCGGGCTCGAGCGCATCAAGGCGCTGCTCGAAGCGATCGGCCATCCAGAAAGCAAACTCAAATTCATACACATCGCCGGCACGAACGGCAAGGGCTCCACGGCGGCGATGCTTTCATCGATGCTGGTACAGGCAGGCTATCGCACGGGGCTCTATACTTCGCCTTACATCGTGCGCTTCAACGAGCGCATGCAGATCGACGGCGTGCCCATATCGGATGAGGATCTTGCCGAGATCACGACGTGGATAAAGCCCTATGCCGACGTGCTTGAGAACCACCCGACGGAATTCGAGATGGTCACGGCCATCGCCCTGGAGTGGTTCGCGCGCAGCGAGTGCGAGATCGTGGTGCTCGAGGTGGGCATGGGCGGAGAGTTCGACGCGACGAACGCCGTGTCGAACACGCTGGTCTCTGTGCTGACGAACATTGGGCTGGATCATACGCAGTATCTCGGGGACACCGTCGAGGAGATCGCGAGCACGAAGGCGGGCATCATAAAGCCCGGATCTACGTGCGTGCTTTACGAGCAGAGCCCCGAGGTCACGCGGGTCATAAGCGACGTGTGCGCCGCGCGCGACGTGCCGCTGTTCATCGCGTCCATGGACGCGCTCACGCCCGTATCGCGCGACCTGACGGGCCAGGTGTTCGACTGGAAGGGTCTAAGGTCGCTGGAGATACCGCTGTTGGGCGCGCACCAGCTGCACAACGCGGCGACGGCGCTCACGGTCATAGAGACGCTGACGGAGCTGGGCATGCAGATCTCCGAGGAGAGCATACGGCGCGGCCTTCGCAAGACGGCGTGGCCGGGGCGCTTCCAGGTCGTGGGGGAAAAGCCCCTGTTCCTGATCGACGGCGGCCACAATCCGCAGTGCCTGGATGCGCTGACTAAGGCGCTTCAGGACTATCTGCCGGGCCGCAAGGCGGTGTTCCTGGTCGGCTGCATGGCGGACAAGGATTATGAGAACATGTTCAGCCCTCTGGCGCCCTTCGCCGAACGCTTCGTCACCGTGACGCCCGACAATCCGCGCGCACTCCGCGCAGAAGAGCTCGCGATGTATCTTTCGGCCTGGGGCCTTCAGGCGGAAGCGGCGGAGAGCGTGGAACAGGGCGTGCGCCGCGCCATGGAAGCGGCCGGGGAGGACGGCGTCGTGTGCGCGTGCGGCTCGCTGTATATGATCGCCGACGTGCTGAAGGGGATCGAAGAGGCCAGAGGACGATAAAGGATAACAAGGCATAAGCGACGCCCGGATCACGTTCGATCCGGGCGTCGCCTTATCAAACCTTCATTCAGCCCTTCAGCCTGAAGGCCATGCGCACGGGGTTGTGGTCGCTGTGCTTGAAGCCCTCGTCGACCACGTGCGCCTCGAGCACCTCGACGTTGTCCGAGACGATGAAGCCGTCCACCGTGACCACGAACGTCGTGCCCTCGATGTAGCCTATGTCGCAGTTGCGGCAGCTGGGCACGGGATCCGCCTCGTCCAGCGCCTTGACGAGCGTCAGGCCGTCCGTCAGCAGCGACTCGTCGATGGGCTGTGCCCACGTGTATTTCTCGCCGGACACGCCGAAGACCTCCGGAGAGTTCCCGAGCAGGTCCTTGTTGAAATCGCCGCCGGCGATCACGTAGTTCCCGTTCTCGTATTCGGCAGACAGATCGTCGATCAGCATCTTCAGCTGTTCCGTGGCGATGGTGCCGTCCGAGGTATACGCCGAGAGGTGCAGGTCGACCAGCGCCAGATCGCGCCCGTTGCTCACGGGTATGTGCGACACGGAGTAACAGCGATCCAGGTCCACCACCTTCATAAGGCCCGTCTCGATGGGCAGGCTGCGGCGCACGGACGATGCGATGTCGGCGCCGGACAGCGTGAGTATGCCCGCGCGCGACGCGCCGTGCGGCTGCGTGAGCGGGTACATCAGGAAGGGCGAATCGTAGTTGACGGCGAAGGCGGCGTCCATCTCCGGAAAGGCCTCCTGCACGAGCGCGCGCTCGTCCACGTGATAGCTGCGCGTGGCGTCGAAGTCCAGCTCCTGCAGTATCATCAGGTCGGGCTGCATGGCCCTGAGAGACGCTATCGCGGCGCCTATGTTCTCGTGGACCGCGTCGCGCGAGAAGGCCCAGGATTCCGTGCCGCCGTCCATGAAGAACGAGTAGTCGTCGGAATACGCGCCGAAGCCCAGGTTCCACGTCACGATCGAGTATTCGCTCTCGGGCTCCAGCGCGGCGTCCGCGCCGCCCGTGACCTCAAGCGCCTGCATGTCCGGGATCCTGTGCCACGAGGCGAACACATAGGCGACGTAAGCGCCTGCGCACACGACGACTAAGATGAGCGCGATCAGCACGGCCTTCAGTACCTTTGCGGCCGGGCTTTTCCTCTTTGCTGTCATACGCCTCTTCCTCTCAGTCGTTGATCTTGAGGAGCATCGTGTGCTGGTCGTCCATCTCGACCTCGAGCAGGCCGCGCTTCTCGAGCTCCTTCATCACGTCGGAGAAGCGCTTGAAGCCTATGGAACGCTCGTCGAAGTTCGGATAGTCCGCCTGTATGGTCGCCTTCAGTATGGACGGGTTGATGCGGTCGAAGCCCTCATTCTTGAAGCCGGACAGCGCCTGCTCGAACGCCGAGACCCAGTTGCTCTTGTCCATACGCTGCGCGCTTTCCTCGCTGCCGCTCAGGCCGATCATCAGAGAGGAGGCCTCCGTCCAGGAGCGCAGCTTTTCTGACCGCCCGGTGATCTGCGCCACGAGCTTGCCAAATGTGGAGCAGCCGTAGCTGCGCTCGTCAAAGTCCGGGCGCAGGCGCATGAGCGTGTCCTTGAGCTCGCTTGCGTACATCTGTTCCTCGTCCTGGTCCTCCACGATCGTCTCGACCTGGCTGATCAGCGCGTCCAGATCGGCGTTGACGACCTTGACGCCGCGCTTGAGCTTCGGCTGCTTCTTCGTGGCGACGGACTCGAGGAACACGAATTCGTTGCAGGCGTTGATGAATACGTTCGAAGCCGCCTCGGAGCGCGATATGCCGAGCACCGTCTTGCCCATGGCCTTTAGCCGTCCGACCAGCGGCGTGTAGTCGCTGTCGCCGGACACGATGCAGAACGAGTCGATCAGCGGATTGGTATACGCCACCTCGATGGCGTCGATCACCAGCTGTATGTCCAGGCTGTTCTTCTGCGACTTGCCGTAGCGCAGGCTGGGCACCACGGAGAACGTGTTGGAGAGCAGGCATTCCTTCAGGTTGGAATAATGGTCGGTATACCCATAGACCTTTCCCATGAGTATGTCCCCGCGGATCTTGACCTTTTCGATGATGGAACGCAGCATGCTCTCCTTGCCGCCCGCGTTCTCAAGATCGACGAATACGGCGAAATTCGATTTTCCCACAGTGTGTCTCCTTTGGTCGATTTATACAAATATCATTATAGCACGATTTCGTGTTAAGAGAAAGAGGGAACGGGACTTTTTTCAGCATGTGCACGATGCGCGCTTGCAAATCGCCCGTATGCGCTGTATACTGGAATGACAAAACGAAAGGGGAGGGGCTGTCATGCGGGACAGGGTCGTCATACTCGCCACGGGCGGCACGATCGCGGGAGTGGGCAAGGCGGGCAAGACCGCGGGCTACAAGCCCGGCTCGCTCACCGCGCAGGAGCTGCTCACGCATGTGCCGGGGCTCGAACAGATTACGGGCATAGAGACCGTGCAGATATGCAACGTCAATTCAGACGACATCACCGCAGAGATCTGGCTCAGGCTCGCTGCGACCATCAATGAAATGGCGAAGGACCCAAGCGTCAAGGGCTTCGTGGTCACGCACGGCACGGATACGCTCGAGGAGACCGCCTACTTCCTGAACCTCACGGTCAAGACGGACAAGCCCGTGGTGATCACCGGGTCCATGCGGCCGGCCACGTCCATATCGGCGGACGGGCCCATGAACTTGTACCAGGCGGCGTGCGTCGCGGCGGCGAAGGAGGCCGTCGGGCGCGGCGTGCTGGCGGTGTTCTCGGACCGCATCTACGCCGCGCGCGCTGTCACGAAGACCAGCACGTACCACGTCACGGCCATCGCCGCGGGGGAGATGGGCGCGATAGGCGTCGTGCGCGACGAGCGCGTCTACCTGTACGACACGCCGGACAAGCGTCACACCGTGGACACCGAGTTCGATGTCGCGGGCATGGAGTCGCTGCCCAGGGTCTCGATACTGTTCTTTGCCGTGGACGCGGACCCGGCGCTGCTTCGTTTTGCGGCAGAGCGCGCCGACGGGCTGGTGATCGCCGGCGCCGGCGCGGGGGAGTTCAGCGAGAGCTACAAGGCCGTGATCAGGCAGCTCAGCATACCGGTGGTCGTGAGCTCGCGCATAGACGACGGCATCATAATCCCGGACAACCTGCTGTGCGAGAACACGATCGCGGCGGACAACCTGTCGCCGCAGAAGGCGGCGATACTGTTGAAGCTCGCGCTGACGAAGACAAACGACCGCGAGGCCATACAACAGATGTTCTTCGTCTACTGACGGGAGGCTGCCGCATTCGCTTGCAAGCGGCCGCCTTCCATGGTATAATTCCTGTAAAGAGCAAGGCCATAAACCAAGAAAGGGGGCGTCCGCCGTGCGTGAGCCCTGGAACCCCGGTCCACATGATTCGACCATGGACGAGCTGCGTGCCGATTACGCCCAGATCAAGGATGTATATGCCTCCGCGATACGCGAGGTGGATGCGCGCCTGACGACCATGGACAGCGAGTTCTCCATACGCCACAGGCACAACCCGATACACCACACGGAGTCGCGCGTCAAGAGTCTGAATTCCATCATAAAGAAGCTCAGGAGCCTGGGCATCCCCGTATCGATCATAAACGCCAAGAAGGCGCTGAACGACATCGCGGGCGTGCGCGTCGTCTGCCGCTACGTGGACGACATATACCGCATCGCCAACCTGCTGCTGATGCAGGACGACGTGGTGCTGATACTCGAAAAGGACTACATAAAGAATCCGAAGACGAACGGCTACAGGAGCCTCCACATCGTCGTGGACATACCGGTCTACCGTCTCGAGGGCAAGCTGTTCGTGCCGGTGGAGATACAGATCAGGACCGTCGCGATGGACTTCTGGGCGACGCTCGAGCATGGCATACGCTACAAGGCCAGCGAGGAAGTGCCCAGGCACATAGGCGAGGAGCTCAAGGACTGCGCGGACGTGATATTCAACACGGATCTGCGCATGCAGGACGTGTTCAAGACGCTGCAGCAGGTGCACGACCTGGACGACG
>SVGK01000091.1 GCA_015056395.1 Clostridiales bacterium | reverse complement strand
CGCCCTTCAGATCCTGCCAGCCGTATTCCTCGATCGCCTTCTCGATCGCCTGATGGACATTCTCCTCTTCGGATACGTAGTGCGCCGTGTACACGCCGCCCACCGTGGTGGAAAGCGTCGCGTCGGTGTAGACGACCTCGCCGCTCTCGCGCGTCCAATAGGCGAACACGTAGCCGTCGTTCGGCACGGCCATGGCGCACTTCTCGAGCTTGATCAGCGTGCCCTTGTCGTCCGAGACGAAGTATATGCTCACCGTCGGCTCATGCTTTTCGGGCATCACGCTGTAGCCCAATATGCTCGAATCGTCCTTGCCATAGGACTTCTCGCGCACGGTCTTGCCGCTGTTGCCCTCGATCGTATAGACCGTGTCGCCCTTCACTGAGGTGACGATGCCCACATGATTTATGTAATTCGAATTCGCCCTGTCGTGATGGAAGAATATGATGTCTCCGGCCTTGGGCGTGTAGGACTTGCCCATGTAGTCCGACCCGAGCTTCTCCGCCCACGTCTGGCAGGTGCTGTCGCGGGGCATGGTCGATTCCGAGATCCCCGCGTAGCTCAGGCAGAAGCATATGAACATCGCGCACCATTCCGCGTAAGTGGCGCCGTACCAGTCGCCATAGCGCGTATAGCCCTGCTTGTTGCCGCTTTCATCGATGACGAAGTTCGACTTGCTCTCCGTATAGCCCAGCTGAGAGCGCGCGACGGCGATGAGCTTCTCGCCGTTCGACATGCCGTCCTTGAGCTTGGGGATGGTCTTCTCCCACGAGGAGCGGGATTCGCTCTTCGTCGAGGAGACCGGTATGGTCGCCGAGGAGTCAGACGCTTCGTTGCCCAGCGCGTCCTTGACATGCACGCTGATCTTGTGGCCGGACGTGCTCTTCGGCGTGACGGATACGCTGTCCTGCCATGTCGACGAGCTGTATACGGTCGAGCCGCCGGCGGTGACCTTGATGCTTACCGTATAGGGCGCGAGGCCGCCGGACATGGAGAGGCTGAACGATACCGACTTGCCGCCCACGACGCCGTATTGCGAAGTCGCCTTGGCCGATACCTTGAGCTGGCTGACCTGCGGCTCCGCCGAATCTTCCGGCAGCGGAGACTCGACAGGCACATCCGTAGCGACCTCGGTCGGTCCGGGCACAGCCGTGTCTGTCGGATCATTCGTGGGCTGCTCCGTCACTGTGGGCGCGGGTGTGGTCTCGGCATCGCTGCTACCCGGGTGCGCTGTTTCAGACGGCTGGGCCGTAGGCGCGTCAGCCGTTGCGGGCGCCTCGGTCGGCTTCTCCTGGCTGCCCTGCGTCTCCGCGGGCTTCGGCGCTTCCGTCGCCGCAGGCGCTTCGGTAGGCTTCGGCGCCTCCGTGACCTTGGGCGCTTCGGTCGCCGAAGGGGCCTCCGCAGGCTTCTCTTCCTTTTTGGATTCCTCCTGCTTAGGCTCTTCCTTCTTAGGCTCTTCCTGTTTGGCCTCTTCTTTTTTAGGCTCTTCCTTCTTAGGTTCTTCCTTTTTGGTCTCTTCCTTCTTCGTCTCCTTGCTTTCAGAGGATGAAGAGGCCGCCTCCTCGCCTAAAGCAGCGGGAAGCGATGTCAGGACCATCGATGCTATGCACAGCATCGCAAGGATGCGCATGAGCCTACGCTTCATCGATTTCAAATCAACACCCTTTCTCGGATACATCGATCCGTCACAGCACATCGACCCTATGGCTTACAAGCGCAAGTCGAACAGAAATGCATAATACTATTCCTATCCATAGTAACACATCTCACCACTTTTGTAAAGGTTTTATTTTGCGTTTCCGTAAATTAAATGTGGACTCACTGTGACAATTCATTCGATGTCTATCCAGATTCGGCCAATGATGACGCCTTTTGTCGTGATCCAAACGGCTCAGACGTTCGTCCGCCGCAATCGGGTCGATAATAGCTCTCGCGATCTAAACTTTGACCTCATGCAAAGTATTACGATAATTATTACAAAAGTATTGCAGTTTTGTGATGAATGGTCATAGTCGGCTCATCCCCTTCTGTTGCAACCCCAATGGTCGGCCCCGAGCTTCAGAGCCCTTTCATTGTATGAACAGGCCACTAAAACAAATTATTAATTATCGGTCTATATCCATTATCCAGGAATCGCGATATACAGATCCGTATTTCTATTAGCGGTCACCTGACACGTGCGCGCTTGTGCCTGTACAGTTCCTCGTCCGCCGCGCCGATCAGGGCTTTGTGGTCCATGCCCGGCTGCCACTTTGCGTACCCTATGCTGACCATGAGCTTATATGTCTGTGACTTTGCGTTGATCTGATAGAGCTCTTTTCTGATGATCTCGCATAGGCGTTCGACATCCTCCTCGAAGCCCTCCATGACGACGATAAATTCATCGCCGCCGTATCGCGCGATGTATGGACGCTTTGGGAACGGTCCACATGCGCGCTTGAGCGCGCCAGAAAGCTCGACCAGGGCTCTGTCCCCTTCGAGATGCCCGTATGTGTCGTTGATGGATTTGAAATAGTCAAGATCGATCATGAGCAGGTAGAGATCTCCAGAATGGTTCCTGAGCTTGTAGTTCATGAAGCCTATCAGGTTTTGGCGGTTGTTCACCTGCGTCAGCTTGTCCGTGGAGATCTGATGCTTCATCGTTTCCATGTAGAGGCATTGCAGTTCCACCATGATGCTTACGCAGATCACCGGCACAGCCTCTCCCGCAAAGCTCAGTATCAGCGCCGCCAGCAGGCACAGCGGGAACGTCGCCGTGAGTCTGAGATGCGACTGCTGGCTCAGGTCCGCTTCACCCATGCTCTGCCGTATCAGCCTGACGGAACACACCAGTGATACCAGGAACAGATAGCCCATCTCTATGTGGAACAGGAAATGGCGCTGGTACGCAAGCGCATCGCTGAAATCGAACAGCCAGCCCGTGAACAGATTCAAAGCGGGCATCGCCAGGCCGATCGCCAGGGCCATCTTCCCCACTGCATTCGGCACGGCTCTATTTCCAAATGTCTTTGGCAATGACGTCTGCGCATAGCCGCACCAGCAGAACGTGCCAATGACCAGCGTGATGAAGTAGGCCGTCTTGAAGGCATAGGACAGCGGCCGCGCGACCGCTTCTATGACGATCACGCGGTTGAATATCGTGAACAGGAAGTTGGACACGAAGTTCAGCAGAAAGCTCAGCAGCACGCGCTTGAGCCAAAGCTCAGACGTCGAATTGGTATCGCTGCGCTCTATCCAGATGAACAGTATCCCGTCAAGGATCACGCAGATCAGATAGATCTCCGCATAGAGGATCGCTTCCATACCGTGCTCCTCACTCATGCGCCGCCGCGCGCGTTCTTGAGTATCCTCTTGTTCTCATACATATCTACATCCGCCTTCTTGAACACGGAGGCGACATCTTTGTCCTGGCCCGCCACGAAGTCGGCCAGGCCACTGGCTATGACCACGCCGCCGGAGGCCGCGTTCGTCTCGTTCTGCTCCTTCAGCATCCGCATCAGCTCCGACCGCTTTTCGAAGTCGCGCCGCTTCAGTATGACGACGAACTCATCTCCGCCGTAGCGGAACACGGGGCTGTGGTCGAATATGTTGCATATCAGCATGGCCGCATCCTTGATGAGCTTGTCCCCCGCCTCGTGGCCGTATGTATCGTTCACGAGCTTCAGCCCGTTCACATCGCATACGGCGATCGCGAAGGGCAGCGTCGTGCCGTCTGCGATCTCCCTGTTGATTTCCGTCTCCGTCTCGACATAGAAGTGTTTGCTCTTGACGCCCGTCAGCGGATCCCTGTTCGCCCTTTCGCGCGCCAGCAGCAGCTCCTGCTCTCGTTTCATCTGCGCATCGACATTGCTGACGCCTATGATGATGTGCCTGTCATCATTCCCGTCCGCCATGCGCAGCACCTTGCAGTTGATATATACGGGCGTCCCTTCGATCAGATGCCTGTACGTGCAGGATACCGTGTTCCCCTTCTCAAGCTCAGGCAGCAGCCTGGCCTTGTCCCAAACGGCCAGAGCCTTGTTCGTGTCCTCCGGGCAGACGTGCCGCATGACGTCCTGACAGCAGGTTTCAAAGAAATCCCTGCCGCTCCTCTCGACATTCAGGCGCTTATACGTGTTGTCAGAGGAATACTCGGTGTATTCGTCCGTATCCATGTCCACGAGATAGATGCTGAAGTAGTCCTTCGAAAGCGCCTGTGCAAGCCGCGCATAGGTGTGCGTCTCAAGGCGCGTCTCCTCGATCTGTGCTCCGGTCGAGACACTGCTCACGCCGATCACGATGTGGTTTGCGTCCTCCTGCGCCCGGGCGATCTTCATCTGATAGCAGACCGGCGTATTTTCGATCATCAGGCGATAGGGCACGGTGATGGAGGGCTGCTCCGCAAAGGTCTTTTCAAGCGATTCCCTTGAGAAGAGCTCCGCCATCCTGCGCTGGTCGTCCCTGTATACGACCAGCGGTATGTTTCGCTGGCATTCCGAGAAGAAGTCGTGGCCGCTGCTCTGGATCTTAAGATCCTGATACCGGCTCCTTGCCGTGAACTGCGTGTAGTCGTTCGTCAGCAGGTCCACATAATAGATGCTCTCGAAATCGCTCGACAGCGCGCAGGCCAGGTCGACAAAGGCGCTGTTCTGCTCCCTTGCGTCCATATCTTCGATAGCCTGCCGCATCTGCGCGTCGATATTGCTCACGCCTATCACGATGTGGTGGTTGTCGCGGATATATGTGTTCACGGCGCGCAGATTGTAGTAGACCGGTTTGCCTTCCTCCACGATCCTGTAGGTCATCGTGAACGTCTGCCCGCCGACCAGCTGCGACAGCAGCGCATCCTTTTGTATGAACACATAGAGCCTGTCCCGATCGTCCGGATGTACGAGACGCGGTATGTTCTGCCTGACATCGTCAAAGAAGTCCGTCCCGCCGCGCTCGATCTGAAGGTCCTCATAGCGGCCGTTCGCGCTGAATTCCACGTAGTGGCCGTTCTGGACATCGACATAATAGATGCATTCGAAGCCGGAGGTCAGCGCGTGCGCGATGCTTGTGGACACAGCGCGTTCTGTCGGCTGCTTCTCTTCAGCTTTCTTTCTGCTATAGGCTTCCTGCGTATGGTGCTTCTTCTTCTCAGCCACGTACACCTCGTATTCTTCCGCGGGCAGCGGCTTTGAGAAGTAATAACCCTGTACGATATCGCAGCCCATGGCCTTGAGCGCGTTCAGCTGCTCCTCCGTCTCGACACCTTCGGCGATGACGGGAACGGAAAGATAGTCCGCGATATCTATGATGATCTCGATCAGGCGCGTGTCCTTCCCGTCCCGGAACGCGTTGCGTATGAACTTCATGTCGAGCTTCAGCGCGTCGATGGGCAATGTCGAGATCATGTTGAGGGACGAATACCCCGTGCCGAAGTCATCCATCTCGATCCTGAAGCCGAGATCGCGCAATTCGTTCACGGTGTCGATGATGTCCTGAGAATCCTGCGTATAGGCCGATTCCGTGATCTCGAGCCGGAATTCCTCGGGCTTCAGATCGTATTCTTCAAGAAGGTTCCTGAATTTGCCGACCAGATCCGGGTCGTACATGTCTATGCGGGACACGTTCACGGATACCGGCACCGATATGCCCAGGCGTGTCTTCCAATCGTGCACCTGCGCCGCGGCCTGCCGCCAGACGTAGTTGTCCAGCTGCTGTATGAGGCCGTTGTTTTCAAACAGCGGTATGAACAGCCCCGGGCTGATCATGCCCAGCTCCGGGTGCTTCCAGCGTACCAGTGCTTCGGCGCTTGCGAGCTCGGGGATCTCGCTGCGGACATAGAACTTCGGCTGATAGAATATGCTGAACTGTTCCTCGCGTATGGCGGTATGGAAGTCCTCGATCAGCCTCTCCTGATACAGCTCAGACTCGTGCAGCTGGCTGTCGTACATGGCGATCGTCTTCGTGAAGCTGCCGCGCACCGTGTCCGAAGCGATCTTTGCGTGGTCGAAGCGGCGTTCGATGTCCAACGTCTTGTCCACCGACGGATAAACGCCCATGCGCAGGCGCACGCGGTTGTTGGCCTGCGCGTCCTCCGCATAGCTCAGGGATGCATTGTCGAGTATCGCCTTGTAGTCAGTACGGTGCGGGCAATAGATCATGAACATGTCCGCCTCGTGGCGGCAGACGATGCCGTCCGCTTCGGATACCATCTCGCGCAGCCGCTCGCCTATGCGGTTCAGCACCTTGTCGCCATACGCCTTGCCGTAGCGTTCGTTGATCATATGGAAGTGGTTGACGTCGATCACGATGCAATCCATGTCCGCATCCTTATGGTGGCGGTCATACTGCTCGGCATAGCGGAAGAAGTATTCCCTGGTGTACAGGCCCGTCAGCGAGTCGCGCTCCGTGTGCTGTATGATCTGCCTGTCCTCAGACAGCTCGATCGTGCGCAATACGCGCGCGAGTATCACGCCGGTCTGTGGATAGGGCTTGGGGATGAAGTCGATCGCGCCAAGGCCGAGGCTCTCGATCTCCGCCGTCTGGTCGGATGTCAGCACGATGACGGGTATGCGCTGTAATACAGGGTCACCCTTCACGCACTTGAGCAGCTCGAGGCCCGACATCACGGGCATCATCAGGTCCAGCAGCACGAGCGAGAGCGTGTCTCCGTTCTCCTGCATGATCTGAAGCGCCTGTTCCCCATCTTCCGCAAAGAGGACCTCGTAATCTTCCGAGAGTATTGCACCCAGTATCTCGCGGTTGATCTGTTCGTCATCCGCGACGAGTATCTGTCGCTTTCCGTTTTTCGAATGGAACTTCTCGTGGCTCTTGAGCATAGGGGCCTCCTTGTGTCTGCTTCGCAGAGGTTTGTTCAACAAAAGCGAACTGCATCGTATGGGCCGCCCTTGGGCGACGGCATACACATGCAGTTCTGGTTATGGGATCTTCAGATCCTCTTGGACAGCGTATCCGGGTTTGCCGCATACAGAAGCGCGACTTCGCGCGTGACGCGGCCCGCGAGCACGAGGCGCTGCAGTTCGGCGTCCATGGACATCATGTTCTTGTCCGTCCCGCCGTAGATCACATTGTCGATCTGGTGTGTGCGCCCGTCGCGTATCATGTTCTGTATCGCGGTGTTCACCGTCATGACCTCGAACACGGCGATGCGCTGGTCGTCGACGGTCGGCACGAGGCGCTGGCTGACGACGGCCTTGAGCACCATGGAGAGCTGTACGCGTATCTGTGTCTGCTGTTCGGCGGGGAACGTGTCGATGATGCGGTCGACCGTCTTGGCCGCGCCGATCGTGTGCAGCGACGAGAGCAGCAGATGCCCCGTCTCCGCGGCGGTGATCGCCGTGCGTATCGTGTCCAGATCGCGCATCTCACCCAGCATGACCACATCCGGCGCCTGGCGCAGCGCCGCGCGCAGCGCGCGCGAGAAGCTTGCCGCATCATTGGGCACCTCGCGCTGGCTCACCAACGACTTCTTGTGTCTGTGCAGGTATTCTATCGGATCCTCTATGGTCACGATGTGCGCGCCGCGCGTCTCGTTGATGCGGTCGACCATGCACGCAAGCGTCGTGCTCTTGCCGCTGCCCGCAGGGCCCGTGACAAGTATCATGCCGCTGCGCTGGGACGCAAGCGCCATCACCTGCGGTGGTATGTGCATGGCGTCCGGATCGGGCAGTTCGAAATTCACGATGCGGCAGATCGCGGCGTAAGTGCCGCGCTGCTTGTAGGCGTTGCAGCGGAAACGGCTCACGTTCACCAGCGCGAACGAGAAGTCATCGTCGCCCGCGTTCTGGAGCAGGTCGAAATCCCTGTGCGCAAGCTCATACATCTGGCGTATCATCTGTTCGGATTCGTCCGGCGATACGCGCTCGTCCGTCAATTTGACAAAGCTGTTCTGTACCTTGATCGTCACGGAGGAGCCCGGTATGATGAACAGGTCCGAGCCGCCCATCTGCACGGCCTTCTGAAGCATCTCTATCATATGTTACCAAACCTCCCCCGTCTCAGCGTAAAGATCATGCCTGACCCACTCGGCGCGCTGCGCGCTGCCAAGCGGCATGACCTGTATCTCGCATTCCAGTGTGCGCGCGTCGTCCGTCTCCGTCCAGTACAGGCTGTCGCCGTCCATCTCGACTTCGTCCGGAAGCTGCGCCTCTATGGCGGAAAGATATTCTTCGTCAGACTGCGCGTCTTTCGCGGCTTCTGCCAGCACCTCGTCAAGGGTGGCGCGCGTCTCCTGTGCCCTGGCGTCGAGCGCATACACGGCGTTGATGACCTGAAGGCTCCTGTCGCTCAAGACCGCATCGTTGCGTGCGCTCATCAAGGACAGCATGCCCAATACCGTCATGCTCAGTACGACGAATATCAATATCAGGGACGCCGCGCCCGGGCCAAAGCTTATGCTGCTTTTCTTCTTCATGGATGGCCCTCCTCGTAGCGGTACACGGGCAGATCCAGCAGCACCTCATCGTCCTTGGAAACGACGGTGACCTGCCGGCGGAGCATGCTTCCCTGCGTCATCTCTTCCAGATCAGCTTTGACGGAAAGCATGTAATCGTCCCTTTCGAGCGTCCATGCATCCCCCGCCTGCACGAAGCCATACGCCTCAAGCGCGGCAAAAGCATCGTCCGCGCAGTAAAGCCTGTCCGCTATGCACTGCGCGTCGTTCAACGCTCTGTTCTCCATGTCGGCCTTCTCGGTCTGCCTGTGCGCCGCAAAGAACACCCGCACCAGCACCGCGGCCGCCAGCATGAAGAACATGATCACGATCAGCAATTCGACCAACAGGGCATTGCTTCGATTGCCTGATTTCATATTATCACCTCATCGAAACGCCCTGAGGGCAATGTCCACGTCCGTCCATACTTCGTCATTCAACAGTTTGACAGACAGAAGCCCGTCCTGCAATGAAGCTTCCATGCCGTCGCATGCGCAGACGGCTTCGCCCTCCGCAGGCGCGAACTCGATATCGTCGCTCGAAAACCACTCATAGAGCTTGCCGTCGCAGCAATAGATGCGCGTGATGTAGGTGTCCTCGTCGTAGGTGTTCCTCATCGTGATCGACTGCATGCCGTCGACTTCCTCCACGGTGAGCACGCCTCTCTCATCATCCGCGCGCACCATGCTGCGGATGTACGCCGGCGCGATGCGGTCGGCATTGTGCATGTCCTGCCTGTCGATCGTGCTCCTGTAGGCCTTGGCGCCCATCACCACCATCACCGTCGAGAACACCGCGAACACGCCCAGCAGCAGGAATATGAACACGCCGGAAATGGCATGGGAGGATCGTGCCGTATTGTCCATCACATGCCCGCCCCCTTCTCAGAGACCCATATGTCCGGTATCCTGTTCGACGCGAATGGCTCATAGGTGATGAAATAGCGCTCCTCGTCGTAGGCCAGGTGATAGTTGTCGATCAGGTATTGTATGTCGTCCGGATAAGCGCCCTCCACCGCGTAGCAGGTCAGCGCCGCGTTCTTCACCGCGTCCCGTACGATCTGCGTCTCCGCCCTTCCGTGCACCGTGTCGATGCGGC
>SVGK01000090.1 GCA_015056395.1 Clostridiales bacterium | reverse complement strand
AGCGTTGTGCCTGGTCCTTCGATTATGCCCTCTCTGTCGTGCGTAATTTCGCTCTCGGTTCGTAAGCGATTGCCCTGCCATGGCGTCCGTTTTGGATTGATTTCCCCATCGAAATCTGATATACTATATGCGCGGTGCGACCGAACAGTATCTGCAAATGAGGTGATAACATCCCGGCTACTTTACCCATGGCGGTTGTTGCATACTTAGTAACGACAAGGATCTCGATTATCATTGCAGGGGCTGCAGCAGAGATTCTTCATACGCTGTTAAAGTACTGGGGACTCGTTTGCCCCTTTCTGCATGAACCGCTACCGGAGGAACATCGATGACGAAGGCCAAACTCTATCTCGCGCTGCAGGCCGTGGTCTGTATCGCGCTGGCGGCGCTGTTGTCCGTATCGGCGATATCGATCTGCCGCGAGGGCTCCGCCCGCAAGGCGGAGCAGCCCATGGAGAGCGTCTATACGCCTCAGGCGGTCGCCGGGAGGTTCGCCCCCATCGCGCCGCTGTTCTTCGCGGGCATAGGCCTGCTGATCGCGGGGCTGGCGCTGGGCGTGCGGGACGAAGGCGCGGATAAGCCGGTGAAGGACGCGGAGCTCATGTGGGACATCGTGGTCTCCAGCGTCGCGCAGCCCTCCCCGGACATGCTGGCGGCGCGGCGCGCGCAGAGGAGGCTTGCGTGGGCCGGCCGTGTGGCGTTCGCCGTGTGCATGGTCCCCATACTTCTCTGGCTGCTGGACCCCGACCACTTTCCGGAGGCCGACCCGGAGGGCATGTTCTTTGGCCTGCTGCGGGTGCTGCTGCCCTGGAGCGCGGCGGGGCTGGGCGCGCTGGCGGCGGCCTCTGCGCTCAGGGAGAAGAGCGTGCTTCGGGAGACGCGGGCAGCGCAGGCGCAGCTCAAGGCGGAAAGGGCGGCGGGCGTCGCGGCGGCCCCAAAGCGCGTCAAAACGCGTGAGGGGACGGCGCTGCCGCAGGCGGTCGTCATCGCGCTGGCCGTCGCGCTCATCATCGCGGGGGCGTTCAACGGGAGCGCGCGGGATGTGCTCTACAAAGCGATCACGATATGCACGGAGTGTGTCGGCCTTGGATAACGTGAAGAACAACTGGTGGCAGGCGCACAGGCCGACGACCCGGCGGCTCGTACAACTGTATTCCGCGCTGCTGCACAACGCCCATGTCAGGGGCTTCATCGACGGGAGCATCTACACCGGCAAGGCGAAGTACGCCTGCGTCCCCGGCCTCAACTGCTATTCCTGTCCCGGCGCGGCGGGCTCCTGCCCGCTGGGGGCCATACAGAACGCGCTGGCCTCCGCCGGGCACAGGGCGGGCTGGTACGTGCTGGGCATCGTCATGCTCTTCGGCGTGACGCTGGGGCGGACGATCTGCGGCTGGCTGTGCCCGCTGGGGCTGATACAGGAGCTGCTCCACAGGATCCCCACGCCCAAGCTCAGAAAGAACCGCGTCACGCGGGCGCTGTCGTGGTCCAAATACATACTGCTGAGCGTGTTCGTCGTGGCCATACCGCTGTGGTACGGCCTGCGCCATCAGGTCCCCCTGCCCGGCTTCTGCAAGTACATCTGTCCGGCGGGCACACTTGAAGGCGCGATGGGCCTGCTGGCTGTTCCCGCCAACGCGCCCTATTACAGCATGCTGGGCGTGCTGTTCACGCGCAAGTTCGTCATCATGCTGGTCATCGGGCTGGCGTGCGTGTTCTGCTACCGCAGCTTCTGCCGCTTCATATGCCCGCTGGGGGCGATCTACGGCCTGTTCAACCGCTTCAACGTGATCGGCGTGAAGGTGGACGCGGACCGCTGCGACCGCTGCGGCGCGTGCGTGCGGCACTGCAGCATGGATGTGCGCCGCGTGGGCGACCACGAGTGCATACACTGCGGCAAATGCATGGAAGCCTGCACCCGCGGCGCGATATCGATCCGGGCGGGCCGTGTCACGCTGAAGGCCCCGGAAAAGGAAGGCGTCCCCGGACGCCGCAGGCCGGGCCGCATCGTCCGGGGCGTCGCGCTGGCCGCGCTGTGCCTTGCCCTCACGTGGTTCAATCTCCTGGATCCCGCGGTCCGGAACGACGTCGGCCAGGCGCAAACGGCGACAGAAGCGACCGCCACACCGGCCGAAACGGAAGCGCCCGACGCGACCAGCTATGAGAGCGACGCGCCCATAGGCCACGAGGTCGGGCAGCAGCTGGAGGACTTCACGCTCGCATGCTACGACGGCGCCGAGTTCCATCTGGCGGACGCGCGAGGCAAGGTCGTGTTCATCAACCTTTGGGCCACCTACTGCACGCCGTGCGTACACGAGCTGCCCTACTTCAGCGACCTGTACGCGGCCCATCGGGAGGACATCGCCATGGTCGCCGTGCACTCCGGACTGGTGACGGAGGACCCGGGGGCGTTCATCGCCGACAGAGGCTATGACATGCCCTTCGCCACGGACGCCGACGACAAGGTGAACGCCATCGTGGGCGGCAACGGCACGCTGCCGCAGACCATCGTGCTGGACCGAAAGGGCGTGGTCGTCTACAATCAGATCGGCTCCGTCACGCCGGAGGCGCTGGCCGCGCTGTTCGACGAGGCGGACAAATAGCGGACAGGCGGACAGACCAAACGCCGGACAGCGTCATCTCGACCTGTCCGGCGTTTTCGCGCGCCTGGCCGCGCCTTCCGGCGCATCCACGGCGCGCGTCACGGCCCTTTGTCACCGCGTTCAGTCGTCGGAGGCGTAATGATCCGCGACGCTCAGCGTCTCGCTGCCCTCCCATGCGCCGTCGGGCACGGTCGCGCTCCGGCCGTCCCAGCGCAGCTCTACGCGCGCCAGCTTCATGGGCCGCATGAATATATCATAGATGATGTATTCCATGTAATAAGTCCCCGCAGGCAGGGGCGCGTTTTCCACCTCGAGCTGGCGGGGCAGCGTGTTCATCGCGCCGAACGTGCAGCTGTCCGTGCCGTCTATGTCGTACATCAGCCTGTATTCCCGGCCCGCCAGGCCGGAAAGCTCCATGACGTTGCGGTTGAACATGGCGCTGTCCGAGTCGAAGCCCTCCCACAGGCCGTACACGGTGTGCGTCCCGTATTCTGTGAGATACGCGCAGCGCAGGTCCCAGGCCTCGCCGTTGATCTGTATGGGGATCGAGTAAAGCGTGTCATAATCGCCCCCCATGGGTATGGACAGCGCCTCGATCTGGCAGATCTCGCCGTCTATGGAGGGCCACGTCCCAAAGCCGGGCATGCGGTAGACGCCGCGCGGATCGGCCCCGGTGTCGCAATAGGCGGGCGCGGTGCCCAGCGCCGTGGTCACGCCCGTGCTCTCGTCCCTGCGATACATCCTGAACCGGACCGCTCCCACGTTGATATCGCCGCCCTCATCCAGGCGGAAGCCCGGCGTGCCGTCCTCCAGCATCACGCGGTCGACGTGCACACGATAGGCGTCTATGGTGTCCATCTCAGGAAGCCGCCGCACGCTTTTATAGACCCGGTCGGGGGCTGTCCACGGGCTGATAGCGTCCAGCAGCGAAAGGTAATTGGCGCTTGGACAGTTCTCGGCATAGGCATCCAGCTCCTCGGGAAGGAAATCCGTGGCGTAGCAGAAGGAAAGGCCTCTGGCCGCGGCGCGCCCGGAGCCGCGCACGCAGTAGACCACGGCGTCCATCAGCGCGTCTATCATCTCCCAGCGCGTCCGGCTGCTCAGCATCGAGTTCCTGGTGCTCCTGTAGAACACGCCGGCCAGGTCCAGCATGTTGTCATGGCTCCCGCCATAGTGTTCGCTCTGGAATATGTTCTTCGCGCATTCCGCCACGAATTCCGGAGAGCGCTGGTAGGCAAGGCGCACGCCGCGGAAGAGTATGTCGAAATAATAGGCCACGCGCTCGATTTTAGTCAGGTCGATCACCGACCAGGTCATGAGCTGCTGCGCGCTCTTGTTGTCCAGATTGGCGTATTTGATCTGCGTCATGTCGCAGATCCATCGCCCCAGCTCTTCGCCGTCGCACTCCGGCATCGATATGAGCTGCTGCAGCCATGCGTCAATGGCCGTGCCCTGGCCGGCCACGAGCTCCTCCGAAGCCACCATCCAGTGCGCGTATTCGTGTATGGCGTACGCGGTCTCTATGTTCGCCATCATGCAGGCGTCGAACAGCACCGCCTCGAAATAGACGCCGCTCTGTCGAAAGGCAGAGCTCAGTTCGTTCAGGCGCATCACGTCGCCGGCATACAGCTCGTCGATGAACAGGCCTGTCTTGCTGCCGCCGCCGTGGTCCCACAGCACGATCGCGTATTTCTCGGCGGGGTAATTCGCCACGCCCCAGCGTATGAAGTCGGAAAGCGTCTCCGGCGAGGACATGCTGCTCAGGGGCAGCGCCTGCTCCAATGTGAAGCGGCCCGGCTTCCCCACGTCGGAGCCGTACCTGTAGCGCCAGCGCTGCAATGCGCCCGTGGCGATGTCCATGCCCAGCTCCGAGGCATGCCATTCCCTGCAGCCGCCGGTCTGTATCAGCACGTTGACCGCGCTGCCCACCCACCTGTCATACAGCTTCGAGAGATCCAGATGCTGCGCGAGCGCTTCCTCCAGCCTCTCGTCGCCCAACAGCCTGGGGCCGTAGCAGCCGCCGATGTCGCGCAGGTTCTCCGTGGCATAGCCGTACCTGGATTCCAGATCCGAGCCGCACATGTAGAAGAGCACCGTCCAGTCGGCCTTCGTCTCCGCGGCGGCGGAGCAAGGGCCCGCGGGCAGCTTCGCCATAAGCGCCGCCGCACATATCAGTACAAGAGCGATCATCAGCCTTTTCATACCGCGCCCTCCTTGTTATTGTTTGTCTATGGGGCCATTATACACCATGGCGTCAAAAAAGGGAACCTCTTTTTGAGGTCCCCTTGAGAACGGCGGGAAAAGATAAGGCTCACCTTCAAAGAGACGATATTGATCATTATCCTGTGAAAATAGCGGGATGTAGTCATGGATCGTGCACGGCTGTTTTCCAGAATCAATACCAGAGATACTTATATCCCTGCGTCTGCGCCCAAGTCTCCAACTCGTCGGAACCGATTATGACGAAGAAGTATTCGGAAGCACCGTTGAACAGATCGTTGCCCATGACAGGCGGCGCTTCCACCCAAGACAAATCAACAGCCATCAGGTGTGGGTTATTTGCAAAGGCTCTATCGCCAATGCTCTTCACATCAAAGTTCAGTGCTACGGCATTGACCGACTCACCCATGAAGGCTTCCGACTCTATGTGGGTCAGGTCTTCGGGCATTATCAATACTTTTTTCGACTTCGATATGTCTGTCAGTGTTACACCGGAGTCAAATTCCAACAGACCGGAATAACCAAAGAAAAAGCAGCTGAGCAACTGTGGGCAGTTGCGGATATCGAGTTCGGTCAATGAATTACCTACACAACTTAAACACCGCAACTCTGCATTAGCGTCCACATTCAGGCTGGTCAGATCGTTGTTTTGACAATATAAATCGCTAAGCAATATGTTCCTGCTTACATCCAGCGATGCCAGCGTGTTGTTGACGCAACTCAATACTTCAAGCTGTGTATTTTTGCTGACATCCAGAGCCGTCAGCGTATTCTCGTCACAGTATAAATAACACAGCGCCGTGTTTTTGCTGACATCCAGAGCCGTCAGTTGGTTTGAATTGCACGAAAGATCTGTCAAAAGAAGATTCTTGCTGACATTGAGTTTTGTCAACATATTATTTCCACAATCGAGGATCTCCAAGGCTGTGTTCATACTGACATTCAACGTAGTCAGCTGATTGCTCTGGCAGCAGAGCGACTCAAGTGAAGTACAGCTGCTGACATTAAGCTGCGTAAGTGCATTAGTGTCACAATACAGCCATTTCAGATTGGTACATCCGCTGACATTCAGCTGTATCAGATTGTTATCACTGCAGCTCAGTCTCTCAAGGGAGCTGCATCCGCCGGCATCCAGCTTGACAAGCTTTGAACTGTTGCATATGTATGTTTTAAGGTTATAGCATCCGCTCATATCAAGCTCGGCCAACTCAGGAGCGTTCAGATTCAGACTGCCCAGATCGGTACAATCGCTTACATCCAAACTCGTCAGCTCCACATAGTTGCCGTTCCAATAATACAGCCTGCTGCAACCACTGGCGTTAAGTGTCAGCAGATCGTCACTGTCGTAATACCAATACCAGAGGTTTTCACATCCGCTCACATCCATCTCCGCAAGCGGATTGCCCGTACATTCAAGACTGTACAGTTCGGTGCATCCGCTGGCCTTCAGCTTTGTCAGGCTGCAGTTGGTACAGTCTACATCATACAAAGAAGTGAGCCCGTGCAGGTCAAGTGTCGTGAGCGGATTGGAAGAACATTCCAGATACTTCAGAGAATCGCAGCCGGTCAACGACAGACCGGTCAAATCGTTAAAGGAGCACTTCAAATCTTCAAGCGAGGTGCAACCGGAGATACTTAATTTTGTTAACTGATTTTCTTTGCATTCTATCTGACGCAAGGATGACAACCCGGAAAGATCCAAGTCTGTCAAGCGATTGCCATTGCAGAACAGATCTTCCAGCTTGTCGTTCTTGCGCAGATCCAGTGCGCTCAGTTTATTGTCGCTGCAGTCGAGACGTTCAAGCTCTGTGAAGTATTCTATACCTGTGAGATCCAGTATCCATTCGTCGGAACAGTCGATACTCCAGACGTCTTCGATTTCAAGATCATTGAGCGTGCCATGGTCGTACATATCGCAATTGTTCAGTATCCACCAGCGAAAGTTCTCGTCGGGAAAATGCGCCTCGTCGATGGGCACATCAGCCAAAGCAACGCCGGTGCAGACGCCCATGAGGAGCAACGCCATACACAAACCGATAATGATGCGCAATCGTCTTTTCAAGCATTCCACAGCAATACCTCCCCGTGATACTCCGATCATCCGGCAGGTATCACAGCATGTGACCGCCTGCCTTCGGAATCATTGATACAATGATTTTACCACGGTAATCCTTCAAAGTCAATGAACGTAAACGTGAATCTCACATCGTGTCATGTCACATACTCACAGGCTTCGCTTGACGATCGCCGGATCGTCGATCGCATTGTCAAGCAGCCGGCTCAGGAAACCCGTATAGCCCTTCCCGGTAGCCTTCGCTTTTCTGAGCGTTTCGGGAGAGATGCGCAGCGAAACGACAGGCTTGTTGTTTTCCGCGCGCCTGGCCCGTGCGATCGCGGCCATCTGAGCATACTGTTCATCCGTCAACACGGGAGAATCCTCGTCCGGTTCAATCGGCCGGATCGACGCCGTCTCGATCTCACGGATCTGCTCTTTGGTGGGAAGCTGTCCCTCATGGATCGTCACGCGGACGATCTTCTCATTCTCCATAGTATACCTTCCTCTCTCTGGCCGTCGCCATACGGGCAGATATCATTCTGACTGCCTCATCGCGCATCGTGTAGACGACATACAGTATCCCATGCACACGTCCGATCACGATGTATCGGTCTTCTTCCACGCTGTGCAGTTCATCGTAGTATTCGATCCGCTCCTCATCGGCGAATACCAGCGCGGCAGTTTCAAAAGAGATCCCGTGCTTTCTCATGTTCAGCGCGTTTTTGTTGACATCCCATTCGACGATCGTCCTGTCTATGACTTGTTTCATGGAACAAGTATAACACGATGTATTACATCTGTCAACCGCGAACGATGCCGAACGACCATCTCCCATCACGCGCAAAAACGCCCCCTTCGGCGATATGCCGAAGGGGGCGCGGGTCACAGATCCGTTTGCGCTTATTCGTTGATCAGGCGCTTGTAGGAGGCCAGCCTGGCGGCGGCGTCCTTCTCCGCTTCCTCGAACAGCTCGGGAGCGACGTCCGGGAACTGACGCATCAGCGTCGCGTAGCGGGTCTCGCCCTTGATGAAGTCCTGATAGGACGCGGTGGGATCCTTGGAATCCAGGGTGAACTTCTTGCCGTCCTCGGCGGCGGGGTTGAAGCGGTAGGTCTGCCAGTAGCCGGCCTCGACCGCCTTCTTGATCTCGTTCTGCGCCTGGTTCATGCGGATGCCGTGGTTGATGCAGGGCGCGTACGCGATGATCAGGGACGGGCCCGGATAGGCCTCGGCCTCGGTCATGGCCTTGAGCACCTGCACCGGATCGGACATGGCCACCTGCGCCACGTAGACGTAGCCGTAGGACATGGCCATCATGCCCAGATCCTTCTTCTTGGTGCGCTTGCCGGCGGCCGCGAACTTCGCGACGGCGGCATGCGGGGAGGACTTGGAGGCCTGTCCGCCGGTGTTGGAGTACACCTCGGTGTCGAGCACCAGCACGTTGACGTCTTCGCCCTGTGCCAGCACGTGGTCCAGTCCGCCGTAGCCGATGTCGTAGGCCCAGCCGTCGCCGCCGAAGATCCAGAAGCTCTTCTTGGTCAGCAGGTCCTTCTCGGCCAGCACCTTGCGGGCGGCTTCGCAGGCGTCGCAGGTGCATCCTTCGGTGATGCCCTCTTCGCACGCGGCGACCAGCTTCGCACCGGCGGCCTTGGAGCCTTCCGCACAGTTCATCTTCTCAAGCCACTCCGCGCCGGCGGCCTTGATGTCGGCGGTCGCCCAGTCGACGGCGATCAGCGCACGGACGTCGTCCGCCAGCTTCTCGCGGCGCTGCTTCACGGCGATCTGCATGCCGAAGCCGAACTCGGCGTTGTCCTCGAACAGGCTGTTCGCCCATGCGGGGCCGTGGCCTTCTTCATTGGTGGTGTAGGGGCAGGTCGGAGCGGAGCCGCCGTAGATGGACGAGCAGCCCGTGGCGTTGGCCACGATCATCCTGTCGCCGAACAGCTGGGTGACCAGCTTGACGTACGGGGTCTCGCCGCAGCCCGCGCATGCGCCGGAGAACTCGAACAGAGGCTTCCTGAACTGGCTGTCCTTGACGGCCTTCAGGTTCAGCTCGCCCTTGAACTCGGGCAGCGTCTGCGCGAAGTCCCAGTTGGCCTCCTCGGCATCCTGGGTGTGCAGGGGCTTCATCTCCAGAGCGATCTTCTTGCCGCCCTTGTTGACGGGGCAGACGGTGGTGCAGTTCTCGCAGCCGGTGCAATCCAGCGGGGAGACCTGCATGCGGTACTGATAGCCCTTGAACGCGGGGCCGATGGCCGCCTTGGTCACGAAGGTCTCAGGCGCCTTGGCCATGTCCTCTTCGCTGACCAGGTACGGACGGATGCAGGCGTGCGGGCAGACCATCGCGCAGTTGCCGCACTGCACGCACGCGTCGACGTGCCACTCGGGCACCTTGACGGCGATGCCGCGCTTCTCGAACTTGGTGGTGCCGGTGGGCACGCGGCCCGCGGGATCCAGCATGCTGACGGGCAGCTTGTCGCCTTCCTGCGCCAGTATGGGGGTCACGAAGGTATCGAAATACTCGGTGGTGCCTTCGACCTTGACCGGAACAGCGCCTTCGGTGGCAGTGGCCCACTCAGCGGGGACCGCGACTTCCTTCAGGCCGGAGATGGCGATGTCGATGGCGTCCCAGTTCTTCTTGACGACCTCGTCGCCCTTCTTGCCGTAGGTCTTCT